>JARIET010000128.1 GCA_031127185.1 Gemmatimonadota bacterium
GGACTGCGTCCGCGACGAGATCGCGCGGCGCGCGCTCACCGAGTGTGCGCACGGCTGGGCGATCGAGCAGCACGCCAACGGCTGGCAGCCGGCGTCGTGCGTCGTTCATCGATGCACGCTCGGCGGGCGCTTGGTCGCGGCGCTATCGCGCGGGACTTCCTTGCGACGGACGATCAGGCGATCGCTCGAACGCCGGCGTCCCGCGATGCCCTGCACATCGCCGGCGACGAGGCGCAACTGGACTTCTTCAGGGATAGGTTCGGCGGTCACGACGACGAACTCCACGGGCGGAATTGCACGGCCGAGCACCGGTGGGGGTTCGCGACGCGTCGTGTCGCGCGCCGTGCGGGCGTCGGCGATCTGCTTCCTTGCGATGGAATCGCTGACGAAGGCGCGCCGCGCGGAGTCGGCGGTTGCGCGGCGACGTCGGCCAGCGTCCGTGGTATCGGCGCGGGCGACGGAGTCATCCACAGCCGCCCGTCGGCGGATCGCCGCCGAATCATGGGCCGCGCGGGTCAGCACGCTGGCGACCCGGATCTCGCTGGAATCGCGCGCGCGGAGCAGGCGGATGCTGGCCCCCTCGAGTGGCGCCGCTGGTTGCAGGCCCCGATCGAACTTGAAGGTCACCGTCATCGAGTCGGTGATCGACACGTCCGTGAGTCGCGCACCGAGCGTGTCGCGCACGATGGAGTAGAAGTCGTGTCGCACCGAGTCGGTCACGGCGAGAAATGCGCTGTCGCTCGCCTCGCGCGAATCGCGGATGCCGTTGTTGTTCTGGTCGATCCAGGTGCGGACCAGCAGCGTGCCGGCGGGAAGTGAGCCCAGCGTATAACGACCAACCGAGTCGGCGGCGATGGCCCACTTGAGCAGGGTGTCGGCACCCGCGGTCGCCTCAATGCGTGCGCCGGGTGCGGCGCGCCCGCCCATCCAGTCGAATGTCACACCACGAATCGTTCCAGCCGGAATCTCTGCGCCAGTGGAAAACACGGTGCGGAACGGACGGGGCGATGCGTTTCCGCGGAGGTCCGAGAGCCCGGCAAGCACCGTCACCGTGTACGCGGTATTCGGCCGCCAGCCGCGCCGAGGGCGCACCACCAGTCGATCTCGCTCCCACGCAACCGACGGCGGGCCGTCACTCGGTGATATCACGACGAGTTGCTCGAGGCTCGTCGCGCCACGCGGCCGCTCGCTGACAACTTCGTTGAAAAGAAACTGCACCGATGGTGGTGAGGTTCGGACTGATGCGCTCTCGGGCACCACGCGCACAAGCGCGGGAGGCGCCGAGTCGGCTGGACCGCCCGGTGGCATGCCTTGTGATGCGCAGGCCAGTCCGAGAACGGCTGCCGCCGCGATCGGGAAAAAAGCGCGCGGCGCCGCCGCCGCGCAGGTCGGGAAGGCGTCCGGGCTGTCGGGCGAGGCGTTCACGCTTTGGGGAGCGACGCGATACGCGCGGTGAGTTGCTCGACGCGAGCCGACCACTCTCCTTCTTTCACGCGCTCGGCTTCGACCACGGCGGCCGGCGCTTTGGCCGTGAACTTCTCGTTTCCGAGTCGCCCGCGCAGCGCCGCGAGCTGTTTGACCAGTTGCTCGAGTTCAGTGGAGAGTTTCCCTCGCTCGCGAGCGAAGTCCACGATCCCGGCGAGTGAGACGCTCACTTCCACACCGTTGGCGAGCACACGGCGTGCCTCGGTGCCCGGTGCAATCGCGGACTCCGGAACGAGTTCGCACTTGGCCATGCGGGTGACGAACGCGGACTCCCTTTGGGCGGCGGCCACCAACCCGGGCGCTGTTCCGCCCAAAGCGACCTGAACGACATCCGCAGCCTGCACGACGTACTCGTTCCTGATTTCCCTGACAGCCGCAATGGAGGCCCGGGCAGCGTCAAAATCGGCAGCGGCCGCGCGGTTGGCACTGCGGGCGGCTGTCGGCCACTGGGCGAGCGCCAGCCATGTTCCGTCGACGTGTCCAGGGAGCCGATTCCAAAGCGTCTCGGTCACGAACGGCATGATCGGGTGCAGCAGGCGCAGCGCCCGGTCGAACGCATGCACAAGCACCGCGCGCGCCGTTTCCCGCTCCGGGTGCCCAGCTGCGAGACGGGTTTTGGCGTGCTCGAGATACCAATCCGCGAGGTCGTTCCAGACAAATGTTCGCGCGGACTCAGCGTACTCATCCAGACGGAGGCCGAGGCGATGGTCGGCGTTGGTCCAGGCGCGTCCGTTCGTGGGGCGCGCGGGGCCGAGCGCAGTATCGGCGCCGGTGATCACGTCGTCCGTACGGGCAAGGATCCAGTGGTCGGCAGGCGAAAGGTCGGCCGCGGCCACGGAATCGAGCGGCTTCACCGGTTCTTCGCCCACCTGCAGAAGCAAAAAGCGGCCGATGTTCCAGAGCTTCGTCGCGAAGTTGCGGCCGGTGGAGAACGACTGCTCGATGTTTTCGTGGTCGAGCAGGAGATCGTTGCCCAGCCCCATTCCCGCGATGACCGTCCAGCGCAGGGCATCGGCGCCGTAGAGGTTCACGACATCGAGCGGGTCGATGCCGTTGCCGAGCGACTTCGACATCCGGCGGTGCTGAGCGTCGCGTGCGGTGCCGTGGAGATAGACCGAGTGGAACGGAACGATCCCGTCCGGGTGCTCCGCGGAGCGCGTCACGTACATCCCACTCATCACCATGCGGGCGACCCAGAAAAAGAGGATCTCCGGAGCGGTGACGAGCACGTCGGTCGGGTAAAACGCCTTGAGATCCTTTGTGTCGTTCGGCCAGCCGAGCGTGGAAAACGGCCACAGCTGAGACGAGAACCAGGTGTCGAGCACGTCGTCGTCCTGGCGGGTGGGGCCGCCGCAGTCGGGGCAGACTGGATTGTCATCGCGGCTCGCGAAGTGTTCACGGCACGCTTTCGGCTGCCGGCTGTCAGCTGCCCGCTGACAGTAGAAGACCGGCACCCGGTGTCCCCACCAGATCTGCCGGGAGATGTTCCAGTCGCGGATGTTCTCCATCCAGTTCACGTACACCGCTTCCCACCGTTCGGGCAGGATGCGCACCCGGCCATCCTTTACGGCAGCAAGGGCAGGGGCCGCGAGCGGCGCCATCTTCACGAACCACTGGTCAGACAGGCGCGGCTCCACCACGGTGTCGCAGCGGTAGCACTTTCGCACGGAGTGCTGGTGTTGCTCCGACTTCACGAGCGCGCCGGCCGTCTCGAGTTCCTTGGCCACACGCTTGCGGGCATCGAACCTATCCACACCCAGGTACTGCGCGGGGACGCGGCCCGCCGCGTCCGTGCCCTCGGTGATCGCGCCCTCAGGGGTGAGGATGATTGGCATGGCCAGCGCGTGGCGCTTGCCGACCTCGAAGTCGTTGGCGTCGTGCGCGGGCGTGATCTTCAGCGCCCCCGTGCCGAACTCCTTGTCCACGTATGCGTCGGCGATAACAGGAATCGCGACACCGTTCGCGGGGTTCACCACATGCTGGCCGACGAATGCCGTGTAGCGAGGATCTTCCGGGTGGACGGCGACGGCCACATCGCCAAACATGGTCTCGGGGCGGGTGGTGGCGACGACAATCGATTGCGAGGAATCGTCCTTCAGCGCGTAGCGGACGTGGTACATCAACCCCTGCGCCGGATGCGACTCGGCTTCTTCATCGGAGAGTGCGGTCAGGCAGCGCGAGCACCAGTGGGTCACTCGGTGGCCGCGGTAGATCAGCCCGTCCTCGTACCAACGGACGAAAATCTCCCGCACGGCCCGCGACAGCTCGGGCGAAAACGTGTAGGCCGTGCGATCCCAGTCTGCCGACGCGCCAATGGCGCGGAGCTGTTTGAGGATCACGCCGCCTTTTTCGGCGACGAAGGTCTTCACTTCCTCGATGAACGCATCGCGGCCCAGATCGGCGCGTGTGCGGCCACTCTTGGCGAGCTGCTTCTCCACCACGTTCTGCGTGGCAATGCCGGCGTGGTCGGTGCCCGGAAGCCAGAGCGCGTCGTCGCCCGACATCCGGCGCCAGCGGATCAGCACATCCTGCACGGTGTTGTTGAGCCCGTGGCCCATGTGCAGTACGCCGGTGACGTTCGGCGGCGGGATGACGATCGTGTACGGCGCTTTTGGGCCCCCGATCCGTTCGGAGGCGCCAGTGTCTGCCCGAAACACCCCGGCCTGTTCCCACGCCTCATAAAGCGCGGCATCGGTGGTGGCCGGGTCGTAGCGGGAGGGGATTTCGTCAGCGTTGGGCGTGTGCGCCATATCTGTTAAAAGTAGCGGCACGGTGGCGATGGATGTAACGGTTCCTTTAGCTTGCAGTGTGACTCCCGAAACACTCCAACTCGTTCTGCCCAACGGTGCCACGCGTGACGTCGCCGCCGGCACCCCCGCGCGCGACGTCGTGGCCTCCATCGGCCCTGGGCTCCTCAAGGCGGCGATTGCCGTTGCCGTTGACGGCGAAGTCCAGGACTTGATGACGCCGATCCGGAAGGGCGGCGCTTTCGTGGTGCTCAAGTCGAGCGACCCCCGGTCGCTGGCAATCCTCCGACACTCTGGCGCGCACATCCTGGCTACCGCCGTCCGGCGCCTGCGCCCCGATGCCAAGATCGGCTTCGGCCCGGCCATCGACGACGGCTTCTACTACGACTTTGAAGTCGAAACGCCCTTCACGCCCGACGACCTTGCCGCGTTCGAGGCCGAAATGGCGAAGGTGGCGGCCGAGAAGTTCCCGTTCGTGCGCGCGGAGATTTCGCACGGCGAGGGGGAAAAGGTCTTCGCCGATGACCCGCTCAAGTTGGAGCGGCTGGCCGAGCTTGGGCCGGGTGAAGTGATCTCGACCTACACCGATGGGCCGTTCACCGACCTCTGCCGGGGCCCGCACGTCCCGGACACCTCGTATCTCCAGCACTTCAAGCTGCTCTCCACGGCCGGCGCCTATTGGCGGGGCGATGAGAAGCGGCAGATGCTGCAGCGCATCTACGCGACCGCCTTCTGGAAGAAGGATGAGCTGGATGCGCATATCCATCAGATGGAAGAGGCGCGCCGGCGCGACCATCGCGTGGTCGGCAAGCAACTCGACCTCTTCATGTTCCACCAGTTTGCCCCCGGCGCCGCATTCTGGACCGAACGCGGCACGACGCTGGTGAACACGCTGCACGACTACCTGCGCGAGCTGCACCGCGATGGCTATGCCGAGATCAAAACGCCGCTGCTGTACAACAAGGGGCTCTGGGAGATCTCGGGCCACTGGGGCAAGTACCGCGAGAACATGTTCCTCGTGCTCGACAACGAGACCAAGGAGCACGACTTCTCGTTGAAGCCGATGAACTGCCCGTCGCACTACCTGATGTATTCCGCCCGGAAGCACTCGTACCGCGAGCTCCCGTTGCGGTACAACACGTACGACGTGCTCCACCGCAACGAAGTGAGCGGTGCGCTGTCTGGGCTGACCAGGGTGCGCCAGTTCCAGCAGGATGACTGCCACATCTTCCTGATGGACAGCCAGATAGCCGACGAAGTGAAGCGGCTCACCGGTTTCATTATCGGCTATTACACAACGTTCGGCCTCACGGCGACCCTGAAGTTTGCGACGCGTCCCGAGACGCGCATCGGCACGGACGAGATGTGGGATCGCGCCGAGGGCGCCCTGAAGGCAGCGCTCGAAGCGACGGGCCTTCCGTATGAGCTCAAAGCCGGCGACGGCGCCTTTTACGGGCCGAAGATCGACTTTGACGTGACCGACTCCATTGGCCGCCATTGGCAGCTTGGAACGATTCAGCTCGACTACGCCGCGCCGGAACGCTTTGACCTTACGTACGCCGGCGACGACAATACCGCGCATCGCCCGGTGGTCATCCATCGCGCGGTCAGCGGTTCGTTCGAACGGTTCATCGCCATCCTGATCGAGCACTTCGCAGGCGCATTCCCGGTCTGGCTCTCGCCGGAGCAGGTGCGGGTACTCCCGATTGCGAGTGACTTCGCGGCCAACGCCGCTGAAGTCACGGCGAAGATGCGCGCAGCCGGTATCCGGGCCGTGATGGACAATGGCAACGACACGCTTAACTATCGGATTCGCGAAGCCGAGAAGATGAAGGTGCCGTACATGGCCGTGATCGGGAAACGCGAGGCCGAAGCGGGTACCCTTGCCGTGCGCGAACGCGGGCAGGGCAAGAAGCAGGATATCATCGCCGTCGACGATTTCATCGCACGCGTGCGGGACGAGATCCGCACGCGCGCACTTCCGAAGCCGGCAGAGTGACCTTCACATTCCGCTTGATCAGGACATCCACCGCCTGTGGAGCCTGCCTGGTGGCCATAAGCGCGGCGTTCGGCACCCCTCTGCAATCCATTGGCGCTCAGTCGCCACGGTTCGAGCAGGTCGGTATTTCCGCGCTTCGCATGCCATTGACGCCTGCGTTCCAGTCCACTGGCGCCGAATCGGACGCCAAGCCTGCGCTGGAACCCGCGCGCGTGGCCGGGCAGGTGCTCGCCGGCGCTTACAGCAGCATGGCAGGGTATCTCGTCGGCAGTTGGGCAGGCAGCGTCATCGGCAGCCGCATGCCCGGCATGTCTGACGTCGCCAAGGAACGCGTGAAGTTCGTGACTGGCGTTCTCGGCGCAACAGCGGCAACCGCGGCCAGCGTCTCGGCCATCGGCAACATCGGTGACCAGACGGGGTCCTACCCCGCAGCGCTCGCCGGAACTGCCGCTGGCGTAACTGCCGGTATCATCCTCAATCAACTGCTCTACGGGCACGCGCGCCTGCCCTCGGAGACCGGGTCGTCAAAGGCGCGCTGGCTGGAGGCGTCGCTGGAAGCACTCCTGCCGTCCATCGGCGCAACAATCGCATTCAACTCGACCAGACGCTTCAAATGACCGATACCGCTCGCACTCCTGTCATCGTTGCCGCCGCTCGTACACCGATTGGCCGTTTCCTCGGCGGGCTCGGCTCGCTCACTGGTCCAGACCTCGGCGCGGTGGCAATTCGTGAAGCGATCGCGCGCGCTGGCATTGATGCTGCGTCGCTCGACGAAGTCATCATGGGCAACGTGGTGCAGGGCGGCGAGGGTCAGGCACCGGCCCGTCAGGCGGCGATCCGTGGCGGCGTACCGGCCACCGTACCCGCGTTCGCCGTGAACAAGGTGTGCGGCTCGGGCCTGCAGGCCGTGATGCTCGCGGCGCAGGCCATCAAGGCCGGTGACGCCCAGGCGCTGGTCGCGGGCGGGATGGAATCCATGAGCAACGCACCGTACTACGTGAACGGCATGCGCAACGGCGTGAAGTTCGGCCCGCAAGCGATGGTCGACGGGCTGATCCACGATGGGCTCTGGTGCGCGTTCGGGCAGAACCACATGGGCGGCTACGCCGAGTACACCGCCAAGAAGGCCGGTATCACGCGCCAGCGTCAGGACGAGTTTGCGCTGGCTTCGCACCAGAAGGCGGTGGCGGCGATTGAGAGCGGCGCCTTCAAGGCGGAAATCGTCCGCGTCGAGATCGCGGGCAAGAAGGGGCCGACGATCGTCGATACCGACGAAAGCCCGCGGAAGGACACGTCCATGGACGTGCTCGGCAAGTTGAAGCCGGCGTTTCCGAAGGATGCGCGCGACATGAAGCCGGAAGAATTGACAGTCACGGCCGGAAACGCGCCGGGTCTCTCGGACGGTGGCGCGGCGCTCGTGGTGACGAGCGAAGCCTTTGCACGAGCGCACGGACTGCCGGTGCTGGCGCGCGTGACCGGATACGCCTCGGGTGGCACCGAGCCGAAGGATCTCTTCTTTGCCCCGATCGTTGCCGTGCAGAACCTGATGGCCAAGACCGGCGCCAAGATCAGCGACTATGATCTCATCGAAGCCAATGAAGCATTCGCGAGCCAGGCGCTGGCCGACGGTGACGCGCTGGGCTGGGATTGGGCCCGCGTGAACGTGAACGGCGGCGCGATCGCGCT
>JARIET010000129.1 GCA_031127185.1 Gemmatimonadota bacterium
CCCGGCTCGGGCTGCGAGAGCATGAGTCGCACATCGCCCATCATGAAGAACGCCATGGTTGGGCCGGCGGGAATCGGCAGCTGCGGGATCCCGACGGCATCGCGGTAGAACTCCACGGCCCGCGGCACGTCAGTCACGGTCATGGCCACCTGCGTCACTCCAAGGACCAGCGATGCGTTGCCCATTGTCGTTCCTCCCGGTGCCGGCGCAGCAGCGCCGGGGCATTGTATTTAGTTAGCAAAGCTAAGTATATTCCTGCCATGCCCGCAAGACCTGCGCGCCGGGCGGTGCCCATGTCGGCCGCCTCGGACCTCGCTGACCGCCTCCATTCGACCGCGATCCACCTGCTCCGACGGGTTCGTCGCGAGGATGCCGGTGCCGGGCTCAGCGCCCCACAGCTCTCCGCCCTGTCTGTCATCGTCTTTCGCGACGGGCTTACGCTCGGCGAGCTCGCACATGCCGAGCAGGTGCGTCCACCGACGATCACACGCATCGTTGCACAACTGGAAGCCGCAGGCCTCGCGCTGCGTTCGCGTCGCGCGTCGGACAAGCGCGTCACGATCGTCAAGGCCTCCGCCAAGGGAGCGAAGTTGCTGGAGGAGGGGCGCCGCCGGCGGATTGCCGTACTCGCCAGTGAGGTCGTTCGGCTGACGCGCCGCGAACTCGCCGACCTTGAACGCGCCGCCGACCTGCTTGAACGACTGGTCGGACCACGAGCCCCGCACCCGAAATAGCGCGGGTCGCCTGCGTTGCGTGTCGTTTCAGCACCGCATTTTCTTGTGTCCGCCTGAAATGGCAAACGTTTTTGCCACTCACTGCATCCAATGCTTGACGGTAAGACAAAGCCCCCACCGTCACCCGAGCCCACGATGCGATGCCTTCCCCCGGTATTCACGCGGCACACAGGCGCTTGTGCGTTGTTGCTGTTGCCTCACTCGTAACGATCGGCCCCGCCCTGGCGCAGGGCGCTCTCAGCGGCAGCGACGCAACGCGGACGCCGCGAACACCACGACCCACACGCGCCGCACCCGTCCACGAATTTGCCGTTCCGTCGGCCCGCGCCGAGCCGCGCACCGCGGCAATTGCCATTGATGGGAAGCTCGACGACGCCGCCTGGAAGGCGGCGACGCCGGTCACGGACTTCACGCAGACCGATCCCGATGAGGGCCAGCCGGCCACCGAGCGCACCGAGGTGCGATTCCTCTTCGACGACGACGCACTGTACGTCGGCGCGCGCATGTTCGATAAGCTGGGCCGCAAGGGGATCACGACGAACCTCGTCCGCCGCGACGACCAGTTCAATTCGGATTTTTTCGAGATCGTGGTTGATGGCTATCACGATCACCTGAGCCGCGCGTTTTTCGACATCAATCCGTCGGGCTCAAAGAACGACTACATCGGCATCGGCAACTCCTGCTGCGACAATGGCTGGGATCCGGTATGGGAAGGTGTGACCAGCATTGATGATGAAGGGTGGATCGCGGAAATCCGCATTCCGCTCAGTCAGCTGCGATTCTCTTCCGACAACGACACATGGGGCCTGCAGGTGCGCCGTTGGATCCAGCGGCGCCAGGAACTCGGCCAATGGTCGTTCTGGAAGAAGAACGAGCCCGGAGGTCCGAGTCGCTTTGGCCACCTCGAAGGTTTGAACCTCGGCAAGGCCGGATCGCGGCAGGTAGAACTGCTACCCTACGCTGTAGGCAAGGGGGAGTTTGTGCAGGCGGCCGCCGGCGACCCGTTCAACAAGGGAAGCACGCAGGGAGTTCGCGCCGGGCTCGACCTCAAGTACCTGGTAACGTCGAACCTCACGCTCTCTGCGACGTTCAATCCGGACTTCGGCCAGGTGGAAGTCGACCCTGCCGTGGTAAACCTCTCGGCATTCGAAACCTTCTTCCCGGAAAAGCGCCCTTTCTTCATTGAAGGTTCGCAGATTTTCGGGTTCGGCAACAACAACTGCTACTTCTGCAGCAACTTCTCGTCTCTGCAGGCGTTCTACTCGCGCCGTATCGGCCGCGCACCCACGGGTGCCGATCTCGCATACGGCGCGGGACCCTATGCCGATGTCCCCGATGCGGCCACCATCCTCGGCGCTGCCAAGATCGCGGGGCGTACGGCGAACGGCTTCACCATTGGCGTGCTCAACGCCGTAACCGGCGAAGCCAACGCACGCGTGCAGACGCTGGCCGGCTCGCACACGTCACAGATCGTGGAGCCGCTCTCCAACTATTTCGTCGGACGTCTCAAGAAAGACCTGATGAGCGGCAACCTCGTGCTCGGAGGCATCGCCACAAGCGTCATTCGCAAGGAAGAGCCCGAGTTCAAGACGCGGTTGGCCTCGCACGCCGAGCTCATCGGCACCGACTGGCGTTACACCTGGGGCCAGCGGAAGTATTCGTTCATGGGGCAGATGGCGATGTCGAGCCTCGAGGGCGACCGCAAGGTGATCACCGCGCGCCAGCGCTCGAGCGCACGCTACTTCCAACGCCCCGACCGCGGGCAGGGTTCCGACGGCCTCTTCACGAACCGGCTCGACACGATGGCCACCACGATGCGCGGCGGCGGTGCGTATGCGCGTGTGGGCAAGGACGTCGGCAATTGGCTTTGGGAGGGGATGGTCAACATCCGGACACCGGGCTTCGAGACGAACGACTATTCGTTCCTCACGACCTCCGATTACGTGATGGGCAACGCGAACATCGTGCGCAACATCACCAAGCCCGGCAGCTGGTACCGAAGCATCTGGATGAGCGCCGGCGCGCAGGCGCAGCGCAACTTCGACGGCGACGTTACCGACGTGCAGGTGCCGGTCTATTTCCAGACGCAGACGCCGCAGTACTGGTTCTTCAACTCGGGCCTGATCATGCGGCCGAGTGTGAACGACGACCGCCTGCTTCGCGGCGGCCCGGTGGTGAAGAAGCCGGGATCGTGGTTCTGGTTCACAAACATCAACAGCGATCAACGCAAGAAGCATCAGTTCAACTTCAATGGCGGCTACGGCACCAACACGCAGTCTGGCTGGTCGTCGAATATGTCGCTCTCGGCCGATATGCGGCCGACGTCGAACGTGCGCCTCTCGCTTGGTCCGTCCTGGAGCAATGGGCGATCGCAGTTCCAGTACGTGCAGTCGGTGGCGGACCCGACAGCCACGGAGTTTTTCGGGCGCCGTTACGTGCTCGCGGCCATCCGGCAGAAGTCGCTCGGCCTCGACACGCGCCTCAACGTCACGTTCTCGCCAACGATGACGCTGCAGCTCTACGCGCAGCCGTTCATCTCGAGCGGTGAGTATCTGGATTTCAAGGAGTTCGACGCGCCGCGCACCAAGCACTGGAGCGTGTACGGTCAGGATCGCGGTACCATCGCCAGAAGCGTCGCGGCGGACGGCGCAGTGACCTATGCCGTGGACCCCGACGGCAACGGCACGGCCGCGCCATTCACGATCCGGAATCCGGACTTCAACTTCCGCTCTCTGCGCGGCAACGCCGTCTTCCGCTGGGAGTACCTACCGGGCTCCACGCTCTTCTTTGCGTGGACACACGCGCGTGCCGGGTCGGCAGGCATTGGTGATTTCGATTTCAGCCGCGACAGCGACGCACTGCTCGCGCTCAAGCCGGACAACATCTTCCTGGTGAAGGCCACCTGGTGGCTCACCCGGTGATGTAACGCGCAAAGCAGCGACAGATACCCCGAACGGGCGGACCACGCGGGCTTTCCATCGCGTGGCCGCCCGTTCGGCAATTGCACCGCCGAGTGGTAGTTTTGACCCCTATATGCCAGCCCTGCTGACGCTCGTCTTCATCCTGTCCGGTGCCGCCGGACTCATGTACGAGGCCATCTGGAGCCGGTACCTCGGGCTCTTCGTGGGCCACTCCGCCTACGCCCAGGTGATCGTGCTGGTGATCTACATGGGAGGAATGTCGGCCGGCGCCGCGATTGCCGCCCACCGATCCGTGCGCATCAAGGATCCGCTGATCGGGTATGCGATCATCGAAGTTGTCGTCGGGCTGTTTGGGCTTTTTTTCCACGAGATCTTTGAGGCAACGACGACGTTCGCCTATGCGTCGATCTTCCCCTCGCTCGCGGGCGGCGTCGCACTGACAGTGGTGAAGTGGACACTGGCCTCGCTGTTGATCCTGCCGCAGGCCGTGCTCCTCGGCATGACATTCCCGCTCATGACCGCGGGCTTCCTGAGGCGCGCTTCTTCCGACGGCAAGGCGCACAGCGGTCGCGTCCTCGGCATCCTGTATTTCGCCAACTCACTTGGTGCTTCTGTCGGTGTGCTTTTTGCCGGCTTCTACCTCATTCGACTTGTTGGACTGCCGGGAACGATCGTCGCCGCGGCGATCATCAACATTGTTGTCGGTCTCGCGGTCTTCGGCGCCGTGCGCCTCACCGAAGAGGCGACGGCCGTTCCGAGTGCGCCACCTCCGCCGGAGCCGGCAGCCGAACCTCTGGCGGCAACCGAATCTTCGCCAGATCTGCTGCAGGCACCCGCAGTCGCAACGCCCGTCGCCAAACCAGAGTTCGAACTGACCTTCCTCTGGCGCGTGCTGTTGATTGTTGCAGCGGGAACGGCACTCTCGAGCTTTGTCTACGAAATCGCCTGGGTGCGCATGCTATCGCTCGTGCTGGGGAGCGCCACGCACTCGTTCGAGTTGATGCTCTCGGCATTCATCCTTGGGCTTGCGCTTGGCGCCTTCTGGGTGCGGAACCGCGCGGACACCTTCCGTGATCCCATCCGCGCGCTCGCTGTGACACAGTGGGCCATGGGCTCACTCGCCGTGCTCACGCTGATGGCGTACCTCTCGAGTTTTGGCTGGATGGCTTTCTTCATCCAGGCCCTCGACCAGAACGCGGAAGGATACAGGATCTTCACGCTGGCCAAATACGGCATCGCGATGGCGGTGATGCTCCCGGCGACCTTCTGCGCAGGCATCACGCTCCCGCTGATCACGCGGATCCTCATCACCGCTGGCGGGGGCGAGAAGTCCATCGGTGCGGTCTACAGCGTGAACACGTTGGGGTCCATCGTGGGAGTGGTTCTCGCCGCGCTCGTGTTGATGCCCCTCGTCGGGCTCAAGACACTGCTTATTGCGGGTGGCGTGATCGACATGGCCCTTGGCACGTGGCTGATGTTCCTCGCCGGGCGCAAGGACGCGGAGACGCGCCGCTTCGCCGTCGGACTCATCGGCGCGACCGTTGTTGTCGCGCTGGGTGGCGCCATCAACGCCAACTTCGATCGTGGCGTGCTCATCAGCGGTGTGTTTCGCTATGGCACAGCGCCCAGGCCGGGAGAGCGCACCGGGATCGTCTTTTATGAAGATGGACGCACCGCCTCGGTCAGCGTGCGCAAGTCGAGTGACAACAGCTATTCGATCGCCACCAATGGCAAGCCCGATGCGTCGCTCTCGGCGGACTGGTTCGACACAACCAGCAGTCGTGCCACTGCGCGGCTGGATGGCGACGAATCCACGCAGGTGCTGCTGCCGCTCACCACGCTGGCCCACATGCCCAAGGCGGAGAACGCGGCCGTCATCGGAAATGGCTCGGGCATGTCGAGTCATTTTCTTCTGGCCAGCTCCGCGCTCAAGAGCCTGGTGACGATCGACATCGAGCCCGAGATGATCAACGGCTCGCGCATTTTCTATCCTGTCAACAAGCGCGTGTTTGATGATCCGCGCTCGCAGTTTGTGCACGACGATGCCAAGAGTTTCTTTGCCGCGTCGAATCGCAAGTTCGACCTCATCCTTTCCGAGCCGTCGAATCCCTGGGTGAGTGGGGTCAGTGGACTCTTCACAGACGAGTTCTACCAGCGCATTCGCACGTACCTCACGCCGAACGGCGTGTTCGGACAGTGGCTGCACCTCTATGAAATCGACGACGCGCTCGTGCTCTCGGTGATCAAGGCCGTGCACAAGAATTTCCCGTCGTACAACATTTATATGACGGCGGACGTCGACATCCTGATTGTGGCGTCCAACCTGCCGCAGTTGCCGACGCCTGATTGGTCCATCTACCAGGTACCGGAGATTGTCGCAGACCTGCGCCGCTTTCACACCATCACGCCCGAAGCCGCGCAGGGCACGCTCCTCGCCTCACGCGACGCACTCGCCCAGTTGATCGGTGACGGGACCGGGGCGAACTCCGACTTCTACCCGTTGCTCGATCTCAACACCGAGCAGGCCCGCTACGAAAAACGTTTCTCCAGTGGATTTGCCGGCCTGAGCGCCGACCGGTTTGATATCGCAGCGCTTCTCACCAGCACGCGCATCGATCCGAGCGACGAGCCGCTTGCACCGCTCGACATTGCCCGCGTTCGCGCGCGGGCGGTTTCCGCCGCACTGCGGAAGGGTCGCGGTCCGGCGGTGGACGGTGGCGATCGCGCGCGCTTCCGCGTTGCGAACGCGCGTTGGCAGACGCTGCAGGACCGGATGCGCGCCGATCACGCACCGGTGGATTGGCCACAGTTTCTCGAGTTGGTGAGTGCGGTCGACGGAGATATTCACGGTGGCACGATGGGCTGGGCCGACGACTCGTTCTATCAACCGGTGATGCAGTTCCTCAAGGCGCAGAACGCACCGGCCGATGCGCAGGCCGCGGTGAAGTTCCTTCGGGCGGTGTCATCCTACAATTGGATTGAGGCCGCGGCGAACGTGGATCCGATTCTCTTCGCGATCGAGAACAAACTCAACTGGGTGGACCCGGACACGTTCCGCGACGCCGCGGTGGTCTCGCTGCTGAAGACGGGACAGTACGTGAAGGCGCGCACCGTGTTCAACCGACTCGGGGAGTACACCGAGAGAAAGGTTGACGACGTTCGCGTGCGCATACTTGGAGCGGCTGTGGCGGCAGTCACCATCGCGGATACGGCAACTGCAAAGACGAGTCGGCAGTAGGCGGTTTGCGGTGGGCGGTACTCTGTGTATCTCCGCTCACCGCCAACCGCAGACTGCATACTCGCAGTAGTCGTTATCTCCTCCGGAGCACCTGCCCCGGCCTCGCTGCAGTCATTTTCCCATCAGCGACAACCAGCTGGCCCGCAACCATCACGTAGTCGATCCCCACCGGGTATTGGTGCGGCTCCGTGAACGTTCCCTTGTCCGCCACCGTCGCCGGGTCGAACACGGTGATGTCCGCCGCGCAGCCTTCGCGAATGCAGCCGCGATCAGTCAGCCCCAACCGCTTGGCCGGCATCCCCGTCATCTTGGTGATCGCATTTTCCAGCGTGATCACACTCTGCTCGCGCACGTAGAGACCGAGGACGCGCGGGAACGTTCCGTAGTTGCGCGGATGGGGCACACTCGCCCCGGGGCGCGAAAGCGCGCCATCGCTGGCAATCATCGTCATCGGGTGCGCCATGATGCGCCGCACATCGCGCTCGTCGATCACGTGGAAGACCATGGACGGGGCGCCTGCAAGTACGCCCTCGATCACCAGCGGCACGGCTCCTTCCGGCGTCGGCGGCAGACCACGCCTCACCGCCCAATCGAAGAGCGTCTTGCCGTTGAGCGTCGGGTCCCAGCTCACGCTCGCGAACTGCACGCGTTTGAGGTCACCGCCGCCGCGGTCATCCTGCAGCAGGTCGAGGATTCCCTTCTCGATCGCCGTGCGCAGTTCGGGATTGTCGAGCCGTTTACGCAGCTCGGCCGTGCCTCCTTCCATCGCCCAGTTCGGCATCAAGACGCCAAAGCCGGTCGAGCTCGCCGTGTAGGGGTACTGGTCGATCATCACGTCGATTCCGGCGCGGCGTGCCGAGTCTACCATGGCGAGCGTCGTGACGCTCTTGCCCCACATTTTCTGGCCGATCGCCTTGTGGTGCGTGAGCACCACGGGGATCTTCGCCTCCCTCCC
>JARIET010000130.1 GCA_031127185.1 Gemmatimonadota bacterium
TGGGGCGCACACGTGTCGGACGAGGAGATCGTGTCTGCGATTCGGCTGCTTGCCGAGACGACCGGAGTGTTCACTGAGACCGCCGGCGGCGCGACTGTCGGTGCGGCCCTGAAGTTGGCCCGTGACGGCAAGCTCACTGCAGATGACGAAGTGGTCATCTGCATCACCGGCAACGGCCTCAAGACGACGGATGTGGTTCGCGACGTCCTGCCCGCGGCGCCGATTGTGGATGCGAAGGTGCGTGAGGTGGCGGCTCTCGTCGCTTCGCGGTCGTAGGGACGGGTCTCGGCTCTATCGGCTGCGTCATCCGGCCGAGACCTATGCGCGACGTTCGGACTTCCGGATGACGAGCTTGAGCCCGCTCCACACCTCGGTCACCGCGCAGACCTTGATGTCTACGTAGCCCATTGGCAGGGCGACTTCGCGGATGACGTCCTCGGTGATGTTGGTCTCAACACCCGAGGACTTTTTGGGCCAGGAGACCCAGATCATGCCGTCCTGGGCCAGCTTGGGGCGGAGGGCCCTGAGGTGGTTGGCGAGGTCGGTTCGCTTCGTAACGAAGACGTGCACCGCGGCGGGCGAA
Source organism: Gemmatimonadota bacterium (assembly GCA_031127185.1). Taxonomy (GTDB): domain Bacteria; phylum Gemmatimonadota; class Gemmatimonadetes; order Gemmatimonadales; family Gemmatimonadaceae; genus Fen-1231. Next base: position 584 of record JARIET010000130.1, read on the forward strand.
GCAGGCACCGTCGCGGCGAGCTTCACGCCGTCCGGGAGCGGCGCCACGAGCTTCGCGTAGTCCTTGGGAGCGCCGATGGTTGCGACCGTCATCCCGGGCTTGAAGCCGAGCTTGTCGGCGAGGGGCTTGCCGGAATAGCCGGGAGTCGCGGTCTTCATCTTGGGTCAATCTACCGCCGCCGTACCACCCGTCACGACCTGTCACGACGCTCTTGGGGTCTGGCCGGCCCCCCCGGGGAGTCGCGGGGTTTTCGGGAATACAGTAGGTTGTATCGGTCGTGGGACACCGCCAGTATTAATAGATAGGCCGGAGGGGCACCCGTGAACGTTGTCGCAACACTGTCGACCACGATTTTGCTGCTCGCCGCATTTGGCGGGTCGCGCCGAGCCGGGGCTCCTTCCGCCCCGTCGGTGCCGGAGCTGCCCGCCCGGCATGCGGCACTCGGCACCCCCATCGCGCATGCACCGCTCCCGCGACACGAGCGCCGCACGCGGCCTTCTCTTTCGGCGGCCGATCTCAACGCCGTGGTCAGGCGCAGCTGCGCGCGTTGCCACAACAACAACGTTCCGCGCGGCAACCTCTCGCTCGACTCGTTTGACGTAGCCGCCGCGCCCAAGTCGGCTGAAGTCACCGAACAGATCATCGCCAAGCTGCGCTCGGGCATGATGCCGCCACCGGGAAGCATCCGCCCCAGCGCCGACACGCTCGCAGCCCTGATGGAATCGCTCGAGTCCCAGATGGACGCGCATGCAGCCGCGAACCCGAATCCGGGAGCGCGCAGCTTTCAGCGCCTGAACCGCGCCGAGTACAGTGCTGCCATTCGCGATTTGCTGGGACTGGAGATTGACGCCGGGGCGTACCTCCCGCTCGACACCAAGAGTGAGAATTTCGACAACATCGCCGACGCGCAGCACCTCTCGCCGTCGCTCCTCGACTCATACCTGCGCGCCGCGAGTGAGGTGAGCTGGACGGCTATCGGGAACCCGCGCGTCACGCCGGCATCTGCGACCTACACCGTGCCGCGCACCGCCTCGCAGCTCGATCACGTCGAAGGCGCGCCCATCGGCACCCGGGGTGGCATCTCAGTAGTGCACACGTTCCCCGCCGACGGGATGTACGCCTTCCGGCTGTTCTTCTATCACGAGACCACCGGCGCGTTTGCCGGCGGAGGAGCGCGCGGCGAGCAGATCGAAGTATCCGTGGACGGTCAGCGCGTCGCCCTGCTCGACATGGACCGGTGGATGAACGCCTCTGACCCCAACGGGGTGTCGATGGCCACGGAAGCGGTGAAGCTCACCGCCGGCCCGCACCGCGTGTCGGCCGCCTTCATTCCGCCCTCATTCCAGGGCGTGGTGCAGGATCTTGTCTCACCGCTCAAGTGGTCGCTCTCCAGCACCTCCAACGCCACGGCCTACGGATTCTCGCTCCTGCCCCACCTGCGCGACCTCGTGATCGCCGGGCCGACGAACGCGACTGGTGTGTCGGACTCACCGGTGCGCCGCCGCATCTTCAGCTGCCGCCCGGCTCCCGGTGCGACGGCTGCCGCCGCCCAGCGATGCGCGCGCTCGATTGTCGAACGGCTCACCACGAGCGCATATCGCCGTCCCGTCGCACGACAGGAAGTGGATGCCGTGATGGCGCTCTACGACGGCACGGCTGCGACGGAGGGGTTTGAATCCGGAGTGCGGACCGCACTTGAAGCGATCCTCGCGAGCCCGGACTTCGTCTTCCGGTTCGAACGGGCTCCGTCCACCGTGATGCCGGGCACGAACTACAAGATCAGCGACGTGGATCTCGCATCACGGCTGGCGTTCTTCATCTGGGCCGCGCCGCCCGACCATGAACTGATTTCGCTGGGCAGCCAAGGGAAACTCTCCGCCCCGGGCGTGCTCACGGCGCAGGTGCGGCGCATGCTCGCCGACCCTCGCGCGGCCACGCTGGCCACGCGGTTTGCCGGGCAGTGGCTCCACTTGAGTGACATCGAGAAGGTTCAGCCCGACGTGCGGCAGTACCCGGACTTCGACGAGCAGCTCCGGACGGCGATGCGGCGCGAAACCGAACTCGCAGTCGAGTACCTGGTGCGCGAGGACCGGAGCGTGCTCGAGCTCTTCACCGCCGACTACACCTTCGTCAACGAACGGCTGGCCGCGCACTACGGCATCCCCAACGTGGCAGGTACGCAGTTCCGTCGCGTGGCCCAGACCGATCCCGACCGGCGAGGCATCCTCGCACACGCCAGTGTGCTGACGCTGACTTCGCAGGCCACACGCACCTCTGCAGTGGAGCGCGGCAAGTGGGTGATGGAAGTGCTCCTCCACAGCCCGCCGCCGCCGCCGCCGCCGGGTGTGCCCGATCTCGAAGCCACCGCCGACTCCAAGGATGGGCAGCTGCTCACCGTGCGCGAGCGCATGGAAGAGCACCGCAGGAATCCGGCCTGTCAGTCCTGCCACAAGATGATGGACCCCATCGGCCTGGCCCTCGAGCATTTCGATGTCACGGGCCGCCGGCGCGTGCGCGACAACGGTATGCCGATTGATTCGCGCGGCGACCTCTGGGACGGCACCAAGGTCGCCAACGCCTCGGACCTCCGAAACGCACTGCTCACCTATCGCGAATCGCTCCTGCGCACTTTCACGCGCAACCTGCTGGCGTACGGCCTTGGCCGTCGAGTCGAGTACTTCGACATGCCGACCATTCGCACGATCGTGCGCGATGCCGGCGCGCGCGACCACCGCATGTCGGCGTATGTCCTGGGCGTCGTCAACAGTCCCGCCTTCCGGATGCAACGAGTCGAGTCTGCCTCCGAGCAGCATTGAGTCCTGCCACACCGAATTCCAGCAAGCCGTCGAGATGATTTCGCTTCCCCCGCGGAGACCCCACGCATGACGTTTATTGGAAAGCAGATGCCGCGCCGCACCTTCCTGCGCGGCATGGGTGCAACAGTCGCACTGCCGATGCTCGATGCCATGGTACCGGCGCGCAACCTCGTGCGGCTCGGCAACGCCGTCGATCCGACGCGGCTCATCTGCATCGAGGCGGTGCACGGCGCAGCCGGCTGCAGCCCGTACGGCTCCACGCAGCACTACTGGTCGCCGGCCGCGACCGGCAGCGCGTTTGACCTCACGCCGTCCGCACTGCTCCCCATGGAGCCATGGCGCAAGTACATGACCATCGTGAGCAACACCGACGTACGAATGGCAGAAGCCTACAAGTCCGAGGAGATCGGCGGCGACCACTTCCGGTCCAGCGCCGTGTTCCTCACGCAGGCGCACCCGACGCAGACCGAAAGCTCCGACATCTTCGTCGGCACCTCGCTGGACCAGCTCCACGCACAACGCTTTGGACAGGCCACGCCGATTCCGTCCATGCAACTCTGCATCGAGCCGGTCGATCGCGCCGGTGGCTGCGCCTACGGCTACTCCTGCGTCTACACGGACACGATCAGCTGGGCGTCGCCCACGGAACCGCTCCCGATGATCCGGGATCCACGCGTGGCCTTTGACCAGATGTTCGGCGCGGGCGGAACGAGTGCCGAGCGCGCGGCCCGGAGGAAGACCACGGGCAGCATCCTCGATTTCATCACCGATCGCGTGGCGGCACTCCGGCGCGAACTCGGCGCAGTGGACCGCGAACGAATGGAGCAGTACCTCGAAAACGTCCGCGAAATCGAGCGGCGGATCCAGGCCGTTGAGGCGCGCAATTCGACCGGTGAAGTGCGCGAGCTGGCCGGCGCTCCGGCTGGCGTGCCCGATTCGTACGAAGAACACATCAAGCTGATGTTCGACCTGCAGGTGCTGGCGTTCGAGGCCGACATGACGCGCGTTTTCTCTCTCAAGACCGGGCGCGACGCGTCGGGACGCGTGTTCCCCGAGAGCGGCGTCTCCGCCGGGTTTCACAACGCGTCGCACCACGGCAACAACGCCAAGCGCGTCACCGAGTACTACCAGATCAACAAGTACCACGTGGCCATGCTGCCGTACCTGATGGAGCGCCTGAAGAACACGATGGACGGCGGCACGCCGCTGCTCGACAAGACGATGATCATCTACGGCTCGCCCATGGCCGACAGCAACGTGCACAATCACCGGCGTGCACCGCTGGTCGTACTCGGCGGCGCCAACGGCCAGCTCAAGGGCAACCTGCACGTGAAGGCGGCGGACGGCACACCGATGGCCAATGCCATGCTCACCCTGCTGCACAAGCTCGGCCACGACGACATGCAGACCTTTGGCGACAGCGCCGGGGAGATGGCGCTGTGAGCGCGCGCAGCGTGGGTCGAACGACCCTGCGCGTGGCGGGCATGATGTCGGCGATCAGCCTGCTTGCAGGCGCGCAGACGCCGACGCCATCACGCATGGTTGCACTGGCCACCCCGTCGGGATCAGCGGTGGCCGACGCCGCCGCGCGCCGCGACGTGGCGGCCGTTCGCGCGCTCGTTCGGCAGGGCGCCAATGTCAACGCCGCCCAGGGCGACGGCATGACGGCACTCCATTGGGCGGCCCGCAACGGCGACGCTGAACTCACGTCGCTGCTGCTTCAGGCCAAGGCGGGCCTCAAGGGCACCACCAGGATTGGCGCGTTTACGCCACTCCATCTGGCCGCCGAGGGCGGACACGCGGCTGTGGTCGCATCGCTGCTCAAGGCGGGCGCGGCTCCCGCGGCAACGACAACCACCGGCGTGACCGCGCTTCATCTCGCCGCGCTCGCGGGAAGCGCCACTGCCGTCGGTGCATTGCTCGACCACGGGGCCAACGTGAATGCGCGTGAACCCGATTGGGGTCATACGCCCCTGATGTTCGCCGCTGCACGGGGTCGCACTGATGCGGCGCGCCTGTTGATCAAGCGGGGTGCGGACCTTTCGGTGACTGCGCGAGTGCAGGATCTCATGGCGCTGTGGACAGAAGACCGCGCCACCAAGAACCGGCGCAACCAGGTGCTCGCCACGCTGCGCAAGCAGCAAGGAGCAGACACCGTCGCTGGTTGGCATCCCGACCCGAAGCAGGTGCAGGAAGCGGTACGTGCTGCGCTGGCGCTCGAGCGCCGCGGGGCGTCGACTGTGGCGGCGGTGGATGCGGCGGCAGCGAAGGACTCGGCCGAAGACGCCGCGCGCGCCGTGGTGGCCGGAAACGGCGGCGACGATGACCCGCCGGGATACACTGAGATGGTCGGGTTTCAGGGTGGGCTCACGGCGCTGTTGCTTGCCGTTCGTGAAGGGCACGCGGAAACAGTGCGCGCGTTGCTCGACGGCGGGGCGGACATCAACCAGGTGACGCCCGCGGACAAGACGACCCCGCTGCTGCTGGCGGCGATCAACGGACACTACGATCTCGCCAAGCTGCTCCTCGCGCGAGGCGCGAACCCGAACCTCGCGAGCGACGCCGGCGCCACGCCGCTGTATGCCGTGATCAACAAGGAGTGGGCACCAACGTCGCGCACGCCACAACCGACGTACCACCAACAGCAACAGACGTCCTACCTCGAACTGATGGACACGCTGCTCAAGGCCAAGGCAGATCCCAACGCCCGCCTCACACGCAGCCTCTGGTACACGACCTACAATCGCGACAACCTGCGGGTGGATTTCAAGGGTGCGACGGCATTCTGGCGCGCAGCGTATGCCACGGATATCCCCGCCATGAAGCTCCTGCTCGCGCATGGTGCCAACGCGGCCCTGCCCACGCTCCGTGGCCCTGTGCGCCCCGGGCGCGGCGGCGCCCCGGGCGGTGCCGATGTTCCGGTGCGGCTCGACCCGTCTGGCCTGCCCCCGGTTCCCGAGGGCGGCCCCGGCATCCCGCCAATCGTGGCCGCCGCCGGTGTCGGCTACGGTCAGGGATTCGCCGCGAACGATCATCGCCACGCCCCCGATAGCTGGCTCCCCACGGTGAAGTTTCTCGTGGAACAGCTCGGCGCCGATGTGAACGCCAGGGACGCCAACGGGTTCACCGCGCTGCACTTCGCCGCCGCACGCGGCGACAACGACATGATCCGCTACCTCGTGTCGAAGGGTGCGGATGTGAAGGCGGTCGCCCGCTCGGGTCAGACGACAGCGGACATGGCGAATGGCCCCGTGCAACGCATCTCGCCCTACCTCGACACCGTGGCACTCCTCGAGAGCCTCGGCTCGAAGAACAACCGCAAGTGCATGTCGTGCTGATGATGGCTGAACGGACGATTCGCTCGTGATTCGCAACCCCTTGGGCACTATGCTCGCACGGGTCAGTGTGTGTGCGTTTCTCTCTGTGTTCGCGGCAACCGCGGTGGCACAACAGGCAACATCCCCGACTCTTGGACGCGACGAGATCGCCGTACTGGCGCGCGCCGAGTTGGCGATCGCCAAGGTCCGCGATTCGGTGAACGCCCTGCTCGCGCTGCCGCGCAACAAGACGAGGGAGGCCCAGCCGGAACTCCAGAAGCACTTGCTTGCCCAGCGCGCAGAAGTGCTGAAGCAGAACGGCCTGACCGCCGAGGAGTACCGGCGGCGGAGCTTCATCGTGAATACCGAAGATTCCGCGCGCAAGATCTTTGACAGTGTCATGGTGGCGATGACCGGCGCCGCGCTGCCCGGCGTGGCCATTGTGGCGGCCAACGCTGGGCGCGGCGGCGCAGCGGCAAACGCACCAGTGATGACGCCCCTGATACCGGGCCTGGCAGGCGTGCATATCGGCCATGTGGCCAACGGGTGGGGCGACGCACCCATGGGTGCAGGTTTGTTGCCGACGGCGATCAGTGAGGCCCGAATCGCGGCAACACATGCCTCGCTCGCTGCGCGCCAGCCGACCAATCTCGATTACATGAAGACCCACGCGGGGCACGTGGTCCACGCGGTGGACCCGACTGTCGCGCCCTCCGGTCCAGGACTGGGCTACGGCGTCAAGAAGGCCGCCACACTGATGGTCACGCATATCGAACTCGCAGCCGCTGCGACTGGCGCGTCGACCAACATCGTGACCCACGCCAAACACATCGCGACGGCAGCGCGGAACACCATCTCCCGCGCCGATCAAATCAGTGCCCTGGCGCAGCGGGTCCAGCGCGCAACCACGGCCGCTGAAGCAGCGCCACTGGTCGCGCAAATGGCAACGCTGGCCGGGCAGCTGATGGCCGGCGCGGATGCCAACGGCGACGGCCGCATCACTTGGGACGCCGGTGAGGGCGGGCTGCAACAGGCCGACGACCATCTGCAGCTGATGGTGAAGGGCGAGACGAACTAGCGCCTGGGCGGCCACGTCCCCCCACGTCCCCCCCACGTCCCCCTACGTCC
>JARIET010000131.1 GCA_031127185.1 Gemmatimonadota bacterium
AACGACTGGCGCGACGCCTGGTTTGTTGCTTACACGCCGACGATTGTCGTCGGCGTCTGGGTGGGCTACGATGAAGGCCGCTCGCTCGCCCTTTCCGGCGGCACTGCAGCGGTGCCGATCGTCTCGGAGTTCTTCACGATCGCAGACTTACCAATGCACGAGTCGTTCGAGCAGCCCGACGGAATCGAGGAGGGCTACACCACCGGCGGCGATTGGCGCTGGTGCGGTGAGCGGGAGTATTTCCTGAGGGGCACCGCACCACCATCAGCGAGTTGCGGGTTCAGGGCGTTGGCCGCCGGGCACTACGAAGATTGGCGAGAGGCCGGCAACCAGCTGCAGCGGATGATCCTGGATCGCATTCGTGTTGAGCTCGAGTCGCGGCGTCACCGGCGCTGATACCGCGGCCGCGGTTGGCCGTGCAGGTCTTACCTCCGTTCCGCCACCGCCACCGCGTCTGGCCCCGGCCCCACCGGAATCGTCTTCATCAGCTTCCGTTCGCGCAGATCAATCACCGCCACGGCGTTGATCCCCTGACAGGCCACGAACGCGAATCGCGAGTCGGATGAATAGGCAATTCCCACCGGCTGCGCACCGCCCGCTGGCGCGAGGTCGGTTCCACTGCTCGTGCCTGAAATCGCAACCGTCGCAATCTCCGCGCGAGTCACCGCGTCGTATATCCGCACGCGGCTGCTCGCCGTGAGCGATGCTACCGCTAGCACGCCGTCGGGCGTAAACGAGATGCGATACGCGCGCTCGCCCACCGGGATGTTCGCCGCCACAGACCAGCTCGCGATGTCTACCACGGAGATCACGCCCGCGGTGTTGCTCGCCGCCCAGACTTCGCGGCCGTCCGGACGCACACCAACGCCTTCCGGCTGATTAGCCACGGCGAGTGAGCGCGTCGCACCGGTCGCGATGTTCAACTCGGTGACCGACGCGCTGCCGATGTTCGCCGTGTACCCCATCAACCCATCGCGCCGGACACTCACCATGTGCGAACCGGCCTGATGCGTCTTGATCACCCTCCGAACCGTGCGCGACGGGATATGCACAATCAGCACCGCCGAGTCCGCTTCCACCGAAACCGCGAGCAGCGAATCCCCCGGCAGGAACTGCACGCCGTGTGGCCGACGATACGGCTTGATGTCGATCTTCGCCGCTACAGCGCGCGCGCCAACATCCACGAGCGTCAGTGAACTCCCTGGGTTTGGCCCCGTTCCGTAATCCGTGATCACCGCCCATTTCCCGTCCCGTGACGCCGCAGCTTCGTGCGGCCCGAGCCCCGTGGGCAGCGTCGCGAGTGTTGCACCACTCGCTAAATCCACGAGCGTTACCGTGTTTGCCGGCTTGTTGCCAGCGACGATAACGGTCTGTGCGCCGGCAATCGCGGGCGCGACGATGAGTGCAACGAGTGTGTTTCGCATGATGGTATTGGGTGACCGACAATGCATGAAGCGTTGCGTCATTTACGCTGATAGCTGGAGGCTGACAGCTGGAGGCTGACAGCTAGCGGCTGATAACTCGTGGTCAGCTGAATACTGCAAGTTGTCAGCTACCAGCCATCAGCTGCGAGCGTTCAGTGTTTCTAGTATTTGGCCAAGTACTGCTCAAGTTCCCACGACGAGACTTGGCTGATGTAGTCGCGCCACTCTTGGCGTTTCGCGGCGAGAAAATGCGAGCTGATGTGCTTGCCGAGCGCGGCCTGCACCACACCGTCCTTCTCGAACTCGTCGCAGGCCTCGTTCAGGTCGTGCGGCAGGTCGTCAATGCGCAGCCGCCGCCGCTCGCGGAAACTCATCTCCCAGATGTTCTCGTTCACCGGTTCGCGCGAGCTCGCCTCGGTCGCGATCCCGTCGAGGCCTGCCGCAAGCATCACCGTCAACGCGAGATACGGATTCGCCGAAGGATCGGGTGAGCGCAGTTCCACGCGAGTGCCCGTGCCGCGCCGCGCCGGCACACGAATCAACGGCGAACGATTGCGCATGCTCCACGCCACGTTGATCGGCGCCTCGTACCCCGGCACGAGCCGCTTGTACGAATTCACCAGCGGATTCGTAATCGCGCACATCCCGCGTGCGTGAGTCAGCAAGCCGCCGATGTACTGATGCGCAATCTTCGAAAGTTCGTATTCGCCTTTGGCGTCGAAGAACGTGTTTTTTCCGTCCGAAAACAGCGATTGGTGCGTGTGCATCCCGCTGCCTGCTTGCCCATAGATCGGCTTGGGCATGAACGAGGCGTGCATGCCGAACTGCTTGGCGATATGCCGCACCACGAACCGAAACGTCGCGAGATTGTCTGCCGTCGTCAGTGCGTCGGCATAGCGAAAGTCGATTTCGTGCTGGCCGTGCGCCACTTCGTGATGCGCCGCCTCGATTTCGAATCCCATCTGCTCCAGCGTGTCCACAATCGCGCGCCGCGCATCCTCTCCCAGGTCCACGGGCGTCAGGTCGAAGTACGACCCCACGTCGTGCGTCGTCGTGGCCGGTGCGCCATCAGGGCCGAGTTTGAACATGAAGAACTCGGCTTCCATCCCCGCGTTCATCGTATAGCCCATGTCCTTGGCGCGCGCGACTTGCCGCTTCAGCGCGCCCCGCGGGTCACCCTCAAACGGGTCGCCATCCGGCGTGGTGATGTCACAGATGAGGCGCGCCACACGGCTTTCCGGCGTACCGCCAGGAAAGATCTTGAAAGTCGAAAAATCGGGAGAGAGGAGCATATCCGACTCCTCGATCCGCACGAACCCTTCAATGGAAGAGCCATCGAACATGATGTCGCCGTCCAGCGCCTTCCCGAACTGCGACGACGGTACCTCCACATTCTTGTTCACGCCCAGGATATCCGTGAACATCAGCCGCAAAAAGCGCACGTTGTGCGCCTCGGTGAGGTCCAGGATGTCGTTCTTGGTCGCGCCGGAAAGGTCGGCGAGCAACGATCGGTTCTTTCCGGCCACGAGCCCCCACTTGGACACGGCGGTGAATTGCGCCTCGTCGTACAAGTGAAATATCGGCCCGCAACCCAGCACTCGGCAAACGCACGGGCGCCGTCGCTCGGACCGCCGCCGTGGTATTTTTCGGGGTGACCAAATCCAAGGAAACATCAGGTACTCGTCCCTGCCCGCGCTGCGGGGAGGCGGCCTCTGGCCGGTTCTGCGTCGGCTGCGGCGCTGCGCTACGCGAGGAACCCTGCGCGTCGTGCAAGCAGCCCGTCACGCCCGGTGCGCGCTTCTGTCATCACTGCGGCGCTGCGGCCGGTGCCGCCGCGACCGGAACCGGAATGCCACCCGCCTGGGCCATCGCCGCTTCGGTGATCGTCGTTCTGGCGGCCTTCATCGCCGGGCAGCAGTTCGCATCGCCAGGCGCTGGACCTGAAACAGCCGCCAGCACTGCTGAGGCCCCGTTTGCCGGCGGCGGTCCGGCCGGTCGCGCCCCCGATATCTCCAACATGACACCCGAAGAGGCCGCCAATCGCCTCTTCGATCGCGTGATGCGCTATGCCACCGAGGGCAAGGCCGACAGCGCCGCGATGTTTGCGCCAATGGCGATTCTTGCCTACGAGCGCATCGGCCCGCCCGATGCCCACGCCCGCTACGACATGGGCACGATTTCAGCGGTGATCGGCGACGTTGAGGCAGCCAAGGCTCAGGCCGACACCGCTCTCAAGGCGCAGCCCAATCACCTCCTCGCGCTCCTCCTCGCCGCGCGCGCAGCCGACGCCGGAAAGGACGCAGCCGCCGCCGCGCGATTCCGTGCACGGTTCACCGCGGCGCTCTCGGCGGAACGCGCGAAGAACCTCCGCGAGTATAGCGACCACCAGCAGGAAATCGACGCGGCCGCCAGGTCACCGGGCAAGTAATCGGTCTGACGCATTCGCCGTACCGTCTACCACCTACTGTCTACTCGCAGTTGCCTGCAAACCATATGAAAATCCACGTCGCCCACAGCCCTGACTCCGACGATGCGTTCATGTTCTACGCGCTCGCCGAAGGGCTGATTGATACCGAAGGGCTCGAGTACGTCCACGAGCTCAAGGACATCGAATCGCTGAACCGCCGCGCGCTCAAGGGCGAACTGGAGGTCAGCGCCGTTTCCATTCATGCATACGCCTATCTCACCGATCGGTATGCGCTGCTGTCGAGCGGCGCCTCGATGGGCGACAAGTACGGGCCTCGCCTGGTGTCCAAGTCGCCGGCCACTCGCGCGGATGTCAAAGGCAAGCGCATCGCCATTCCAGGAATGATGACCAGCGCCTACCTGGCCCTGCGTCTATATGAAGCTGACTTTGAGCCCGTCGTGACCCCGTTCGACAAAGTCGAAGACATTGTTCTCGATGGGGCCGCGGACTTCGGCCTGATCATCCACGAGGGCCAGCTGACCTACGCTGACCGCGGACTGTCGCTTGTCGCGGATCTTGGCGAATGGTGGTTTTCCGAAACCGGGCTCCCGCTACCCCTTGGTGGCAACGTCGTCCGAAAGGACCTCGGTGAAGCCGTTGTAAAGAAGATTTCGAAACACCTCAAAGCCAGTATCGCGTATGCATTGAGCCACCGCAAGGGCGCACTCGATCATGCAATGCGCTTCGCCAGGGGCCTGGAGCGGGGCAAAGCCGATGAGTTCGTCGGTATGTATGTCAACGAATGGACCCTCGACTACGGCGAGCCAGGACGCCGTGCGGTCCAGCTGCTCCTCGATCGCGGCGCCGCGGCCGGCGTGATTCCACACACGGTGAAGGTGGAATTCGTCGCTCCGTAGTACCCGAGTCGCGGTGCACCAGCCATGCTGACACCGCCAACGAGGTACTCTCGGCAAACGTTTATACACGATGAGCTTGCGACACCGAATTTTGTTCGCCGGGGCGTTCTCGCTTCTGGCTCAAGCCGTGCCGGCCCAACGCGCCGACACGGCGCGAATGTCTATAGGGGATGCAGTTTCGCACGCCGTTCAGGCGTCCGACGAAATTCGCCTTAGTCGGCTCGCCCTTCAGGTCAGCGACGCCCAGTTCGGCGCGGCGATGGCCTCCAGTGTTCCCCAGCTCCGGTTTCAGGGCAACAACAGCCAGAGCCTCAGGAACGCTCGAGGCGATATTGTCGGCGCTGCCTTCCAGCAGAGCTACACGTTTCAGGGCACCTTCATCGCCACACAAACCCTCTTCCAGGGGTTTCGCATCGTCTCGGGTGCGCGCGCCGCGACACGCCTGCGCGATGCCGCCGAGTTCGATGCCGGTGAAACTCGGGCGCGACTCGCGGTCGATATCCAGCGCACCTACCTGAATGCGCTGTACTTCGCGCGCATCGCCGAGCTGCAGGAACGCAACCTCGCACTGGCCAATGAGCGGCTGGCCCAGGTGGATCAGCTCCTCAGCGCGGGTCGCTCGTCGCGCTTCGACCTCCTGCGGGCCCGGGTACTCCGCTCCAACATCGAGCCCCTGGTGCTGCAGGCGCGCAACGATCGCGACAACGCGCTCCTCGACCTGAAGCGGCTGCTCGACATCGATATGACGCGCCAATTGGTGCTCACCACGGCGCTCGACACGAGCGTCGTGCGCAGCATCGTCGACGCCGCGGCGGCCGATGCAGCGCCCGACCCGATGCGCGGCACCGTGCGCTCCGCCGAACTCACCCTCGCGGCGCGCAACGATGCCGTGCGCGTGGCACGTGGGTCGCTCATGCCCACCGTCAATATGAATTTCAGTTACGGTTTCCTCGCACTTCCCACGAAGAACGGACTGCCCACCCACCTCGGCTCCACCTCGGGCGAGTTCTGCAACCCGGTTTCCACCACGCGGCAGTGCCAGAACAACGGGTTTTTCAAGGACCAGAGCTTTGGCTTCACCGTCAATTGGGCGATTTTCGACGGGCTCCTCACCAAGAACAACATCCAGATCGCCTCGGCACAGCGTAACATCGCCGAGACGAACCTGCACATGCAGCGCGAAGCGGCCGCGCTCGATATTGCGCGCGCACGCGGCGAGTTCGACCGCGCCCGCGCGGCCTGGAATTCGCGCGGCCAGAACGCGGCCGAAGCGGAAGAATCATTTCAGCTGGCCTCTCTCCGCTTCTCTCGCGGCCTGAGCACGCAACTCGAGGTCACTGACGCGCAGTACGCGATGCTCACCGCGCAGGGAAACGAACTGCGGGCGTTGCTCGACGTCTATCTCTCTACGGCCGAGCTCGCGCGCGTGCGCGGTCGGCCGATCCCTCTGCCGACCGGTGCGACACTTCCGGTTCGTGCGTCCTCCGGTCTCTCGTCTCGTGACTAGACATACTCCTCTGGCTGTGGCCGTTGTGTTCGCAGCCGCGCTTTGCAGCGTTGCTGTTCCCCTGCTCGCGCAGGATTCTTCCGGACCTGGGCAACAGGGCCGCGGTCGCGGCCCGACCACGGACTCCGCGCAACGCGGTGCGAGTGCCGCCCCCGAGCGTGGAGCCAACCCGGGTACCGCGTCGGGCGCACGCGGTGGCGCACAATCGCCAGGCGGACGCGGTGGACCGCGCACGGCGTCCGTCGTCCTGGGCCCCACTGATGTGTACAAGGTCGCCAAGGGTGTCATCGAGGCAACGCACGCAATCTCCGGCGACTTGCGCGCCATGGAATCCGCGGTCGTGCGTTCGCGCATCGACGGCATCATCGAGCAGGTGTCCGTCCGCGAAGGGACAGCCGTCGCGGCCGGGACCGTCCTGGCCAAATTCGAATCAAGCGAGCAAGAGGCGGCGTTGCGATCTATCGAAGCAGAAGTTGCCGCAGCCAAGAGCGACGCCGAAACCCAGAAATGGAACGCCGAGCAGTCACGCGAATTGTTCAAGGTCGGCGCGATAGCCGAACGCGATCTTCGCCTCGCCGATCAGGCGGCCGATGCGGCACGCGCACGTCTTGCCGCAGCTGAGTCACGCCAACGCGCCGCGGCCAATGTGCTGCGAGACACCAAGGTCACAGCACCCTTTGGCGGTACCATCGAAAAGCGCCTCGTGCAGGATGGCGAGAACACACCGCGTGGAACGCAGATGTTCACCATGGTGCGCACCACGATCCTCGAGCTGACAGCCGCCTTGCCGGCGCGCAGCGCCGATGACGTCAAGGTCGGTCAGACCGTTCGCTTCACCGCGGACGGCCGCGCCTTCACCGGCAAGGTCGCTCGGGTGAGCCCCACCATCGACCCGGCCTCGCGTTCGGTGGCCGTGTACGTGACCGTGCCCAACCCGCGCGGCCTCCTCAAGGGAAACACCTTCGCCACCGGCCAGGTCGTCACCACGGCCGTCGCCGATGCAATGCTCGTGCCCGTGAACGCCGTGCGCGACAACATCGACGGCAGCCGGCGGTTCGTCTACAAGATTCAGGGTGGGGAACTGGCCATGGCCTTTGTTCGCACCGGAATCCAGGACGACGGCCGCGGCATGATCCAAATTCTCGATGGGCTCGCCGAGCAGGACCAGATCGTGGTCGGCTCACCTGGCACGCTCGGACCCGGCATGAAGGTTTCCATCATCGGCGGCGAGAATGCCGGTCGTGGCGGTGCCCGTGGGGGCGCCCGTGGCGGTGCCGGCGGTGAAGGGCGAGGCGGCGGCCGAGGTGGTCGCGGCGACCAGAAGACCACACCCTGACGGGCGACCTGACCCGCGCATCTCGATCACGCTGACAAGCGCCCTCACCGGCGCCATCTCCGCAGAAGGCTTTCATGTTTCTCTCAGACGTTTCGATCAAGCGCCCGGTCTTCGCCACCATGATGATGGTGGCGCTGGTCGTCTTCGGCATCGTCGGCTTCACCCGACTGGCTGTCGATGAGTATCCGGATGTCAGCTTCCCCGTGATCTCCGTCAATACGAGCTACCC
>JARIET010000132.1 GCA_031127185.1 Gemmatimonadota bacterium
GGAGCGCGAGCCGCCCTTCGAGTCCCGGGAACATCGTGGTGTGAAAGGCGCGAATCTCCGCCGACTTCGGCAGGAACTCGGCCGTAGCCACCTGCTCCGGCTTCGGCGCCCACGCACCCACGTGCGTGAGGAGATCGCCCATCGCGGTCATGATATCCGCCGGACCCACACCCCAGCCCACACGAAGCCCGGTCGCTGCGAAACACTTGGAGATGCCGTCCACATAAATCGTGTACTTCGCCATCTCCGGGCGCAGCCCTGTGGGCGTGTAATGCTTGGCGCCACCAAACGTGAGCATCCAGTACATCTGGTCGTAGAGCACATACAGCGGCCGCGAGCCCGCAGGTCGGCTCGCGTTCTCCGCGAGCACCGCGTCGCAGATATCACCCAGCTGCTGCTCTCCAAACAGCGTGCCACAGGGATTCATCGGTGAGTTGAGCACGAGGAGCCTGGCGCCCTTCAGGTGCGGCGAGAGTTTCGCAGCCGTCGGGAGAAATCCGGTCTCGGGGCCGCACGGCACCTCGGCCACTTTTGCGCCGACGATGTACGAGTAGAACTCGTTGCTCCAGCTCGGCGTCGGATAGACCACCGTGTCACCCGCGTTCACCACAGCGCGATAGGCACCGTAGATGATTGGGCGGCCACCGGCGGCGATGAGAACGTTGTCAAACCCGACGTCGAAACCGAGCCATTCTTTGTAGTAGGCGCAGACGGCCTTCCGAAGCTCTGGTACGCCGTTCGACGGCGGATAGTTCGTCTGCCCCGCCATCACCTGCCGCGAGAGCGCCTCGGCGAGCCCCTTGGGAATCGGAAACTCGCTCGGCCCAAAATCGCCGACCGTGAGATTGCAGACCGGATTTCCCGCGTCCATCATCGCCCGCGTTTCGCCGGCGATGCGCAGGATCATCGAGCCTTTGAGATCGTTCGAAAGATCAGAGAGACGACTGGTCACAGGATGTATTTCCTCAGGTCTTCGTCCTCCACGATCGCCTTGAGTCGATCGCGGACCATCTTTGCATCCACCTTCACCGGCTCGGTGCCGCGCTCCGGCAACTCGAACATCAGTTCCTCGAGCAGCGTCGTCATCACGGTGTGCAACCGGCGCGCGCCGATGTTCTCCATCCGCTGATTGACCTGCGCGGCCGTGCGTGCGATCTCGGCGATGGCATCGGTGCCGAACTCCAGCTGCGTGCCTTCGGCGCCCACGAGCGCGGCGTACTGCTTGGTGAGCGCGTTCTCCGGTTCCGTCATGATGCGAACGAAATCGGCTTCGGTGAGCGACTTGAGTTCCACGCGAATCGGAAATCGGCCCTGCAACTCGGGAATCAGGTCGCTTGGCTTGGAGACGTGAAATGCGCCGGCCGCCACAAACAACACGTGGTCGGTCTTTACCATGCCGTATTTGGTCGGGACGTTGGAGCCTTCGACGATCGGCAGCAGGTCGCGTTGCACGCCCTCGCGTGAGACATCGGGGCCGCCCATCTCGCTCTTGGCGCCGGCGATCTTGTCGATCTCGTCGAGGAAGATGATGCCGAGTTTCTCGACGCGTTCCATGGCGTCGGCGGTGACGTCGTCGAGGTTGATGAGCTTGTCGAACTCTTCGTCCAGCAGGAGACGTCGCGCCTCCGAGACCGGCACCGTGCGCTTTTTGCGCTTCTTCGGCATCAGCTCGGAGAGCATTTCGCCGAGGTTGGCCATCGTGTCGGGCGCACCGGGCTGATTGCCCATGTCGGGCATCTGCGTGGCGCGACTGGCGACTTCGACCTCGACTTCGCGCGCCTCAAGCTGGCCGTCGCGAAGCAGCTGACGGAGCTTGTCGCGCGTGCGCTTGTAGCGATCGCGGGCAGCCTCCTGCTCCGCGGTCACGCTGCCGCTGGCCGATGCGACGAAGACGCGATCGCTCGCGTCCGCGCCGCCCGGTGCCGGAGTCGGCGTGGCCACATCCGCCGGCGGCGGCAGCAGGAGGTCGAGGAGACGCTCGTCCACCTTGTCATGCGCGAGATCTTCGACTTCGGTTTCGCGCTCGGTGCGGACGAGGTCGATGGCGCTTTCGACGAGATCGCGCACCATCCCCTCGACGTCGCGACCCACGTAGCCCACTTCGGTGAACTTGGAGGCTTCGACTTTGATGAACGGCGCGCCGGTGAGTTTGGCGAGGCGGCGCGCGATCTCTGTCTTGCCGACGCCCGTGGGCCCGATCAGAATGATGTTGTTGGGCGCGATTTCTTCGCGAATCCCCTCGGGCGCGCGCTGCCGGCGCCACCGATTGCGCAGCGCAATGGCCACCGCTTTCTTGGCGTCCGCCTGACCGATGATGTAGCGATCGAGTTCCGCCACGATCTTCCGTGGCGTGAGGTCTGCAAGGCGCGCGAGAGCCTGTTCGGTGCGATTGATCGGCATAGCGTCTGCTACTTCTCTGGCTCGATGAGCGTGATGTTCGTGTTCGAGTAGATGCAGATCTCGCCGGCGATGGTGAGGGCCTTCTTGACGATGTCGCGCGGGGCCAGCGCGGTCTCGCGCAGGAGCGCACGCGCGGCGGCCTGCGCGTAGGCGCCGCCTGAGCCGATCGCCATCACGCCATCTTCGGGCTCGATGACCTCGCCATTGCCAGAGAGAATGAAGCCGTTGCGCGTGTTGGCTGCGATCAACTGGGCTTCAAGGCGCCTCAGGACGCGGTCCGAGCGCCATTCCTTGGTCAGTTCAACGGCCGCGCGCGGCAGGTTGTCGGGACATCGATCGAGCTTTTCCTCGAACTTGTCGAAAAGCGTAAAGGCGTCGGCGACGGAGCCGGCGAAGCCCGCGACCACAGAGCCGCCCTTGAGCAGGCGAACCTTGGTGGCATTGGCTTTGACGACCGTGTCGCCGAGGGTGACCTGACCGTCGCCGCCGATGGCGACGGCGCTGTCGCGGATGACGCAAAGGATGGTGGTGGCGTGATATTGCTGCATTCATGCAAACTAACGCGGCCCCGAACCCCACAGCGCCGCCGACAACCCGTCCGATGCCCTTTCCGATTACCTACGCCGACGTCCTTGCCGCCCGCGAACGGCTGGCCCCGTACCTGACCCCCACGCCGCTGCGCGAGTATCCGCAGCTGAATGACTTGGTGGGTAACGGGATACGGGTCTGGGTGAAGCACGAGAACCATCATCCCACGCAGAGCTTCAAGATCCGGAACGGGCTCGCCGTGGTGACATCACTGACGGCGGCGGAGCGGGCCCGCGGGGCGATTGGCGCGAGTACCGGGAACCACGGTCAGGGCGTGGCCTACGCGGGAAAGCTCCTGGGGGTCCCAGTGGCAATCTGCGTGCCCGAGCGGAACAATGCTGAGAAGAATGCGGCGATTCGAGCGCTTAGTGCGGAGCTGATCGAGACCGGCGCGATTTACGACGAGACCGTGGTGGCCTGCGCGCAGATTCAGGCGGAGCGCGGGATGACGCTGGTGCATTCGACGAACCATCCACAGGTCGTGGCCGGTGCCGGCACCATGACGCTGGAGATCATCGAGCAGCAGCCGGACATCGAGGCGATAGTGATCGCGCTCGGTGGTGGTTCGCAGGCCGTTGGCGCGATGACGGTGCTGCGCGAACGTGCCCCCGGCGTGAAGGTCTACGCCATTGGGGCCGCCGGTGCACCGGCGCAGTACGAGTCGTGGAAGCAGGGCCGCCGGCTCGAGCGCCATCCGGTGAAGACGTTCGCCGAAGGGATTGCGACGGGCTCAGCGTATGAGATGACGTTTGATGCGCTGCGCGAAGGACTGGCCGGATTCGTGACCGTGGACGACGACGCGATCTTTGGCGCGGTGCGCGACTTGATCCGGATCACGCACAACGTTCCCGAGGGCGCGGGCGCGGCTGGCCTGGCAGGATTGCGCGTGCTGGCGCCGCAACTCGCCGGGAAACGCGTCGCGATCATCATGTGCGGCGGGAACCTGTCGATGGCGGACCTTAAGCGCGCGGTGGCCGAATAGCACTAGACGACTGGTCCGCGTCCGTCCGCCCAGGTCCCCCCACGTCCCCCCACGTCCCCCCACGTCCCGCAGTTCCCGTCGGCCCTCCCCTCTCCTCCGGGAGCAAATTGTGAAATAGTTTCCAAAAGCAACTATTTCTGAAAGCCGTTCAGGAGGACAGGTGACCCCGACTCTGCCGCTCAGCGCACCGGCGACGCGCACGGTTGCGTTGGTTCGACCCATCGCGCACCCTCGGCCCATCAGGCTTCGCCTGCCGAAACTCGCCCCGCCGCCGTCACGCGGCGCGCAACCCACCGACCGCCAAGTCGATCAGATTCGCGCGTTCAACCGCTTCTACACCGCGCGCGCGGGACTCCTCGACGCCGGCCATCTGGGAAGCGCCTTTTCGCTGGCGCAGGTCCGTGTCCTTTTCGAAGTGGCTTACGGCAGCGGGACCACCGCCTCAGACCTCGGGGATCGGCTTCACCTCAGTCGCGGATACCTGAGCCGCCTGCTTCGCGATTTCACAAAGAAGGGGCTGGTGTCGCACGCCCGAACCATTCCAGACGGACGGTTCAAGGCGCTGCACCTCACGACGCTCGGGCGCGAAACGTTGGAGACCCTCGAACGCGCCGCCAAGGAAGGCATGCGCGATATGCTTGCCGCAGTCGCGCCGACCGGCCGAGCTGCGGTCGTCGACGCATTGACGACGGTTCGCGCGGCGCTTCGCCCGCGCCTGATGCAGCGACCCCTCATCCGCCTGCGGTCTCCCAGGCCCGGCGACCTTGGATGGGTCGTCGAGCGTCACGGCGCGATCTACGCCGCAGAGTACGGATACGACGCGCGCTTCGAGGGACTCGTGGCGCAAATCGTCGCCGACTTCGCCAAGGGCCAATACGGCAGTCGCGAGCGCTGCTGGGTCGCCGAAGTCGACGGCGCCCGCGCCGGCTCCGTGTTCGTCACCCGCGCGTCGGCGCGAACGGCGCAACTTCGCCTCCTGCTCGTCGAACCCTGGGCGCGTGGACTCAAACTGGGTCATCGCCTCGTGAGCGTCTGTACCGAGTTTGCGCGCGCGCAACACTACCGCGAAATAATCCTGTGGACGCAGGCCGAGCTCGAAAAGGCGCGCCACCTGTACGAGGGCGCGGGATACCGCCTCACGGCATCAAAGCGACACGCGATGTTCGGCAAACCCGCAGTCGCCGAGACGTGGACACTCACGCTCTAGGATGCGCCTTGCGATAGACCTGCTTCAGTCGCTCAACCGATGTGTGCGTGTAGATCTGCGTCGTGGAGATCGATGCGTGGCCCAGCAACTCCTGCACCGCGCGCAAATCCGCACCCGCGTCGAGCAAGTGCGTCGCAAACGAATGCCGTAGCGAGTGCGTGGAAAGCCCGGCACCCTCATCCACCTCGCCCAACCACTTCGTCACGCTCACCTGGATCATTCGTGTGCTCATCCGCTTTCCGCGTGAGCTGAGAAACATGGCAGTACGGTCGGCCTTGAGTCCGAGCCCGGCGCAGAGCTGGTCGCGCACCCGCTCGTATTCGCGCAGCGCCCGCTGCGCGTGCTGCCCCACCGGCACAATTCGCTCCTTGCGCCCCTTGCCGCGCACCTTCACCTGCCCCGCGAGCAGGTCGAGATCAACTCGATTCACACCGCGCAGCTCTGACACACGCAATCCTGCCGAGTAGAACAACTCGAGAATCGACAGATTCCGCACGTCGGTGAATTTCCCCTCGGACGCGCGTGTCTGCAGCGCCGCGAACAGCGTGGCCACCTGCGTGCGGTCGAGATGCCCAGGCAGGTGTCGCTCCAGCTTCGGGGTGCCCACACCCTGGGCGGGATTGTCCTCAAGCACGTCGTTGCGGTGCATCCACGCAAAGAACGTGCGTACCGCAGACAGCGCGCGCGCGGAGCTCCGCTTGGACAATCCTCGCCGCGCGAGATGGGCCAGAAAGGCCCGCATCGCCAGCCTGTCTACCTTGGCCCACCCCCACTCCCCGTCCCCGAAATAGGGCCCGAGAAACGCCGCAAACTCCGCCAGATCGCGGGCGTAGGCCTTCACCGTGTTCGGCGAGACATCCCGCTCCTTGGCGAGGTGCTCGAGAAACGCCGCGAGGTAATCAGGGGGACTCATTGGCTATTAGAATACATCCATGATCCTCGGCGTCGCGGGCATGATCGGGTGTGGCAAGACCACCCTCTCGCGCGCCCTCGCCCAGCGGTTTGGCCTCCAGCTGGCGCTGGAGAGCGTGGACGAGGACGAAAATCCGTGGCTGGGCCAGTTCTATTCGGGCGCTGAGGGAATGCGCCAATATGGCCTCCACTTGCAGCTCCATTTCCTCGCCACCCGTTTCAAGGCCATGCGCCGGATGCGCGCCATGGGCGGCAGCTGGGTGCTCGACCGCACCTGGTACGAAGACGCGGAGATCTTCGCTCGGGGGCTGTTCGAGCAGGGGTACATGAACGCCGCCGACTGGAAGCTCTACGAGCAGCTCTACGCCGAACTGCTACACGCGCCCGCCGCGCGCCCGCCGCGGATGCTCCTCTACCTCGAAGGCCCGCTCGACACGATCCTGGAGCGAATCGCCACGCGCGGTCGCCCCGGCGAACGCGATGCCGACCCCGAATATTTCTCCGCGTTGCACGACCGCTACGGCCGCTGGATCACCGACTTCCGGAAGTGCCCGGTGCTTCGGCTCGACGTGCGCGAATACGATGTGGTGGGCAACCCGAACGCGACGGACGACATCATCGCGCAGGTCCGGCGCCAGCTCGAGGGCGAACTCCCTCAGACCGAGCTGTGGCCCGCCCCGGCCTCCGCGAGCGCCACGCCGCTCCCTTCCGCCCAGAAGCGAAGGTCACGCAACGCCCGCTCGGCGTAGAGCTCCTTCTTTCGCGCCTTGTCGCGCGGAGGGTCCGGCAGCTCCTCCACCAACCCGAAGTTCGCGTTCATTGGCTGGAAGTGCTTGGGATCGGCGTCGCGAAGGTACCGGTACAGTGCACCCAGCATAGTCGTAGGCGGAGGAATCACCGGATCCAGCCCGCGCAGCATACGATCGAGATTGATCGCCGCGAGAAGACCCGTAGCGGTACTCTCCGTATAGCCCTCGACGCCGGTCACCTGCCCGGCAAACAGCACGCGCGGATCGTCGCGCAAAGATAGATGCGGCGTCAGCGAAGCTGGCGAATTGAGATACGCGTTGCGATGAATGGACCCGAAGCGCAAAAACTCGGCGTTCTCCAGGCCGGGGATCATGCGGAACACGCGCTGCTGCTCAGGGATTCGAAGTCGCGTCTGGAAACCGACGAGATTTCGCATCCGCCCCGCCTTGTCCTCAGCGCGGAGCTGGACCACCGCCCAGGGCCGCCGCCCACTCCGCGGATCTTGCAGCCCCACCGGCTTCATGGGCCCGAACCGCAGTGACTCCGCCCCGCGCCGCGCAATCTCCTCCACGGGCATGCACCCTTCGAAGTAGGGCACTTTGTCGAACTCGTGCGCGGTGAACTGGTCGGCCGCGCTCAGCGCGGCGATGAAGGCATCGTACTGCTCGCGCGACATCGGACAGTTGATGTACGCGTCCGACTCTCCATCCATCGTCTCCTTGCCGTAGCGTGACGCAGAAAATACGACCTCCGCATCAATCGACTCCGCCGCCACGATCGGCGCGATCGCATCATAAAACGCCAGCGAGGCCACGCCGAGTCGCGCGCGAATCGTCTCGCCCAGAGCCTCGCTGGTAAGCGGACCGGTCGCAACAATCCCCGGCGTAGGCAAGTCGGTG
>JARIET010000133.1 GCA_031127185.1 Gemmatimonadota bacterium
GGGAATGCTCCTCGTGAACAACCCGGGCAGCTGGGGGGCCATCTACCCGCCGCTCGGGCACGCCACGTGGCACGGGTGGACCCCTACGGACCTGATTTTTCCGTTCTTTCTGTTCATCGTTGGCATCACTACCCACCTCTCGCTCAGCGCCCGTCAGGCCGAGGGTGCGGATGACGCCGAGCTGCGCCGCCAGATCATCCGGCGCGGTGCGCTGATCGTGATTTTCGGCCTTTTGCTCGCTTCCTTCCCGTGGACGCCGCTCACGCGGTTTACGAACATCCGGATCCCGGGCGTGCTGCAGCGGATCGGCATCGCCTACACATTTTCTGCACTGCTGACGCTCCGCACCTCGCTCAAGCAGCAGGTCATCGTTGTGGTGACCCTACTCTATGGCTACTGGTTCGCGATGACGCTCCTTCCGGTGCCGGGCGCGGGCGGCGGGATTGGCGCCAACCTCCTCGACGCACCCTCGCGGACCCTCTCGGCCTGGCTCGACCGGCTCCTGCTCGACGGCCACCTTTGGTCGGGGTCCAGGACCTGGGACCCGGAAGGCGCGCTGAGCACCCTCCCGGCCATCGGCACCGCGATGCTCGGCGTTATGGCTGGCCGTTGGCTCGGCACCGACAGGTCGCTCGTAGACAAGCTCAGCGCGCTTTTCGCCGTTGGCGCACTGGCCATGTTGGCGGGCCTGATGTGGCACTGGTCATTTCCCATCAACAAACCGCTCTGGACCAGCTCGTATGTGTTGTTCAGCGCCGGCATCGGCGCCGTGACCCTGGCCACCATCAGCTGGGTTATCGACGTCCAGGGCGTGACCAAATGGGCTCGCCCACTCGTCATATATGGAATGAACCCGATGGTGGCGTTTGTCGGGTCGGGAATGATGGCGCGAACCATCTATTCCCTCTGGAAGGTCGAATACGAAGGGAAAGTCGTTTCCGTGCAGTCGGCGGTGTATCAGTCAGTGTACGCCTCCTGGCTGGAGCCCCGGAACGCATCGCTGGCCTTTGCCGTCTCCTTCGTGTTACTCTGGTACGGACTCCTCTGGCTCCTATGGCGACGAAAGGTCTTCTTCAAGGTGTGATGCAGGCGACCCGGCTTCCGCGCCTCTGCGCGGGGGCTCGCGTCGTTGGGTTCTGCACTGCTCTGGCCGCACCGCTCCCGGGGATCGCCAGCGCACAGATGCCGCGGGCGTACATGGAAGTCTTCGCGGCGCCGGCCACACTGGCGCGCCGCAAGGCTGCCGCGGACAATCTTGCGACGGATCTGCGCACCACGTTGCAGCGCACCCGCAAAGGCACCTGGGGTGTGATGGTGGTGTCGATGAGCACCGGCGACACGCTGTTCAACCATAACGGCGCCCGGACCTTGCTCCCGGCGTCCACAATGAAACTCTTCACGGCGGCCCTCGCGCTCGATCATTTCGGGCCCGGCGGCCGTTTCGAAACGCAGGTGCTGCACACGGGCACGATCAGCCAGGATGGCGTACTCAACGGCAACCTGATCCTCCGCGGCGCGGGCGATCCGACCCTCGGTGGCTCGCCCCTCGAACGCGGCCTCGCCGCGCCGATGGCGACCCTGGCCCGTGAAGTCGCCGCGACTGGCATCACCCGCGTGACGGGTTCGCTCATTGGCGACGCCTCGGCCTACGACGACGGCAAGGTTCCCGATGGCTGGCGGAGCAGATATTTGCACGCGTCGTACGCGGCGCGTGTCTCGGCGCTCTCGTTCAATGAGAACCAGGTCACGGTGCTCGTAGGGCCATCGTCCAAGGGCGCTGCACTCACGATCAACCCACCGGTCAGCGGCATCGAGGTCCGCAACGCCGTGAAGGTCGTGGCCGGTAGCCGCGGTGCGCGGGTCGTCGTGACCCAGGACTCCGCCATCGGGCGCATTCGAGTCTCAGGCTGGATTGGCGCCAGGAGCCCCGTGCGCGGTTACAAGCTGGTGGTCGAAAACCCCGAACTTTTCGCCGTTGGTGCACTCAAGGCCGCGCTGGCGACCGAAGGCGTTAAGGTGGACGGCGCCATCCGGATTGGCGTGCCAACGGATTCCGGAATTCGGATTGCGTCGCTTACGTCACCGACCCTGGAGCGGATGATCTCGCAGATGAACGGCGAGAGCAACAATCACTTCGCCGAACTCCTCTTCCGCAACGTTGCGCGCGCCGTGGGCGTCCCCGGATCAGCCGAGGCGGCGAACATGGCCCTCGGCCGCTTCATGTCAGAGAAGGTGAAGGTGTCGGCCGATGAAGTCTTTGCTGCCGACGGCAGCGGCCTCTCCACGCTCGACCGCGTGACCCCGCGCGCGATGGTGCACCTGCTGGACTATGCACGGCGCGCCTCGTGGGGCCCGGTGCTTGAGCAGTCGCTGCCCATTGCCGGCGAGACGGAGACGCTGCGCCGCCGTATGCGCCGCACGGCCGCGACGGGCAACCTCCGCGCGAAGACGGGGACCACGAATGACGTGGTGTCGCTGGGTGGATACGTCACCGCAGGCAATGGAGAAGACCTCGTCTTCTCCATCATCTACAACGGCACAGATCGGTTCCGCGCCCGCGAAGCGATTGATCGCATGGGCGTGACGCTGGCGTCGTTTACGCGTTGACGCAGCCGACTCCGCGTTCAGCGTAGATCGCCGACTACCTGGTCCACGCTCCGGCGAGGAACGGACGGAGCCGAGTAAGCAGCTCGACGCGACCCGCGTCCCCCGGAAACGGATTGTGTCCCGCGTGGGCAAGCACCCAGAGGTGCGACCCGCGAATGCCGCGCGCGATCTCAAAGGCCTGACTGACTGGAACGATCGAGTCATCGCTGCCGTGCGTCACGAGCGTACGCGCCGTGATTCGGCCAAGCATCTGCGGGGTAATGTTCAGCTCATCGTTGGATTGACGAAACGCCCAGAACTGTCGAGCGAGGAGCATCCCCTTCGCAGAACCGTGTCGCGTGGCATATGTCGTCATCGTCTGCGCTTTCGCGCTGTCTGGCCCACCCGCCGTGATGGCCGCCTGCGCCTCTTTTGAGTAATAGATCTGCGATCCCATTGTGACGAGTGAGGTCACACGGCTGGGCGACTCCGCGGCCATGTACAGGCCCACCATCCCGCCACTGCTGTTGCCCAGGATTCCCACTGCAGGAATTGCCAGCGTATCCAGCAGCGCAATCATGGATTTCGCCGCGTCGGCATGGCTGTAGAACAGGGACGAGTCGCGGGCATCGGACCGGGCGTGCCCGGGGAGGTCCACTGCGATGACGCGAAACTGCGACTTGAGCGAGTCGCCCAACGCGCGCCAGAACGTCGCCGAGCTGCCAAAGCCATGTATCAGGAGCAGCGGAGGACCGGAGCCTTGATCTTCGAAATACAGAGCGCTGCCGCGAATCTGGACGATGCGCCCGTTCGGCGCGCTGGGCTCCTGCGCGATGGACACGCCGGCCACAAAAGTCAGTCCGACAGCAAGCACGAGCCGGGTGAAGCGCTGCATCGTTACTGCCTCCTTAGAGTTCGCCTGCCTTAACCAGCGCTATCGCCCGCGCCGCTGCCCGAAACGCCAGCGCCTGGATCGTCATCGTCGGCTGGCCTCGTCCGCTGGTCACGAAGCTCGATCCATCCACAATGAAGAGGTTCTTCACATCGTGTGTGCGGTTGTCTGCATTCACAACTGACGTCTTCGGGTCATTCCCCATCCGCGCCGAGCCAAGCAGGTGGAGCTGAGGGAATCCCATCGGCCCGACACCAAAATCCACCGCTGTTTCTGCACCCGCGGCGTCGAGCAGTTCCTTGCCCTTGGCGCCAAACCATTTGAGCATCTCAAGATCGTTCGGGTGATCGGCGAAGGTCAGGCGCAACGCGGGGACCCCCCACACGTCCTTGAGTTCCGGGTCAAGATCGAACCGGTTCGTGAACACCGGAAGCTGCGAGGTATGGCCAATGGCCAGGAGCGAATGTGAGAGGTTTTTCCGCAGCCCCTTCTTCCACTCGCTCCCCCACCGCGGCTGCCCGGGCAGCGTCTGCAGCGCGGCGTTCATCGGTGTCATGGATGAGCGAAAGTCGAACCCACCGCCGCCATAAATGCCGAGTTCCTTGGGCAGTACGGTCGGGTCCTGCACGATGCGCGAGACTACTGCGCCCTTCCAGCCATTGATCTCGTGCGCAAAGATCCCAGCGCCGGCCGTGTTGTAGTTGAACATCACGTTTCGGCCGAGCCAGCCGCTGGAGTTGGCCAGCCCTTGCTCAAAGCCCGCAGTCGCGCTGTTGAAGAGCAGGCGCGGCGTTTCAGCGCCATTTGCGCAGACAAATACCGCCTTGGCGCGCTGGAACTGTTCCACCTTTCGTGAATCGAAGTACTTCACGCCCGTGACACGCCCGTTGGCGCCAAGCTCCACCTTCCGCACGTAGCTGCCTGAGCGGATCTCGCACTTGCCGCTCTTCACCGCGTCGGGAATCATCGCATTGATGGAACCGGACTTCGCCCCGACCTCGCACGCAAACCCAAAACAGAATCCGCAGTTCACGCATCCTGAGCGGCCGCGGTAGGGCTTGGAGAGGATCGCCATCGGTGCAGGCACCGCGTGCCAGCCGATTTTTGCGGCGGCCCGCTCGAGGAGAACGCCCTCGGACTTGATGGGCAGCGGCGGCAGCGGATACGGCTTGCTGCGCGGCGGGTCGAAGGGATTCACGCCGGCCAGACCAGACACACCGCATTCCCAGTCCACCTTGGTGTAGTACGGCTCCAGGTCGACGTAGGTGATGGGCCAGTCGGCGATCGTCGAGTTGGCGGGTACGCCGAGCTTCGTGGCCTGCTCGAACTCGATCTCGGGAAAGCGCCAATAGTTGGCGGTGAAGTGCGCACTGCTGCCGCCCACCATCATCGCGTATTGCGCGACACCCTGTTTCTTCGCCGTCTCCGCTTCCGTGGTGCGAAACGTGTTGGGCACCTTTTCGAAATTGTTCGTCAGCCCACCTCGGAAGTTCACGAACAGTTCGTCGTGCGTGAACTCGGCGTTGGTGCGCCACGGGCCCTGCTCCATCACGACTACGGAGAAGCCGGCCTGCGAGAGTTCTCGGGCCACAACGCCGCCCGCGGCGCCGGAGCCAACGATCACGAAATCGACTTCATCGGTGGTGCGATAGCGCCGCATTCCTGCGCGCGGATCTGCCGCGCTCCGCGCCTGGTGCGCGTGCGACGGAGTCTTTGGGTCGTCCGTCGTGCGGTCAGCCACGGTCGTAGTACCCGAATGGCGCTGCCCACGAGAACTGGTCGCGGAACCCCATCAGCGACCAACCGACTTTGTTGAAGTTCCCGCCGTACGAGGGATTGGAGAACATCCCGGCCATTGTGGGAAACCAGAAGCCGTCGTTGAACTCTGCGCCGTGGGCCTGCTCAAACGCTTCGAGCACTTTGGTGCGCTCGGCGGCCGGAATCGCGGCGAACGAGCGGTTGCCGTTCCGCTGCACCGCAACAAAGTCGCCGAGGACTTTCAGCGCGCTTTCCATCTGCGGCTTCTGGTCCTTGGCCCAGGTGGCGAGCGAGCGGTCGATAAACCGGACCACGCGCGCCTCTCGAGCCCCCGGGGTGTCATCCGTGGGCACGATGGTCGATGTCACGGCATCGAGTTCGCGCACCTGCGCGGCAGTCAGGACCTGATACCGCAGCGGCGCACCCGGCTTGGCGGCGCCCTGCGCGGCGAATGCCGCAGTCGCCCTCAGCACTTCGGGGTCTGCCGCCACCCACGCCGATGCGGCGACGCCCGCAATCGTGGCCATGAAGTCGCGGCGGTCGAGCCCGGTGCTCCGCTTTGCTTCGCTCTCTGTCATCGCGGTTCCTCCAAGCCGAGGAATCTACCGCGCCAGAGGTTACCCCGCCCGGTAGGCGATGTTGATTCCGCGCTTGGCCAGCTCGGCAAGGTACGCGTCGCCCGGAACCGCTTCGTCGGGAGTGTGGACGCCACCAGGCGCGATCGCTCCGCTCGCCTGCATCAGCCCCGTGATGGCCAGCGAATAGCCCGTCGTGCGCTCCATGGCACTGATGCCGTTCGGCTCGTCAAAGCGATCCACGAGCTCCCAGGTGTGCCGCACCGGCTGGCCGGCCTTCGTTCCCTCGACCACAACGCGCAGCGCAACGAGATCGCGGCCTTCGGGCTTGGTGAGGCGCGGTTTCATCACGGCAATGCTCAGATCTCGCGGTACCACCTGCTGGCCTTTTACGTCGACCGGTTCGGCGCCGAGGAATCCCAGTTCGCGAATAGACGCCATCAGGGCCGCGTGGCCGGGATAGCGGAGGGTCTTGTACTCCATCGTGGGGATCTTCCCCTCGTACCGATACGCCATCGTCGACAGTCCGCCAGCCGTGTGAAAGGCCTCGAGCATTCCGACCGGCGCGTCAAACTGCACGGGCTCGACTTCCGAGAGCGCTTCCACATTGAGGCGTTTTCCGTCGCGCACCACCCAAGAGAGTGTCGTGTAGTAATCGAGCACGCCTTCGAGTGAGTAGACCACCTGGTACTTGAGCGCGCCCTCGGGCTTCTGCGGCAGACCGCCAACGTAGATCCGCACGCTCGTGGTGGCGTCGCAACGGTCAATGCCCATCTGCGCGAGGACGTTCACCATTCCCGGCGCGAGTCCGCAATCGGGCACGGCGCTCACGCCGCGAGCCCGTGCCTCGGCGCCCAACTTCTTCTGGTTCTGAACGATCTCGGTGTTGCCACCCAGGTCGGAGAAATGCGCGCCAGCGTCAATCGCGAGCTTGTTCATCTCGAGATTGAAGTAGTACGGCAGCGCGCACATCACGGCAGTCTGGCCTTCCATGGCCTTTCGGGCGGCGGCGGAATCTCGCGCGTCCAGCTTCAGGAGCTTGAGGCGTGGGTCGCCCTTCAGCGCGTCGAGGAACTTCGGCGTGTGGGAAAATTCGCGGTCTGCAAGCGTGACCGAAGTGACCGATTTCTGGTGGAGCAGATCGTATGCGCAAGCGGCGCCCTGGAGGCCGGCGCCGAGAACGAGCATTTGCATTGGGAGTGCGTGGGAGGGGGCGAAACCTAAGAACGATCGTAATTTAGCGGCTTGGTCGCACTCGAAAACGGGTTATCTTTCATTCGTGACCGACTCTCCGCGCGCACGGCTTGGCAACGTGGCACCAGCCCGGGTGTTCCGGCTCGGTGCAGAGCCACCGGAGTTCGCCGCGATGAGTAGTATCACCACGGCGGCGGAACGGGTTGAACTGGTTTCCGTGCTGACGCGACGCGCGTGGGAGCTATCCCGAAAGCCATTTCCATCGCTCCCTCGCAACAAGTGGCCTGTGGTCGTCATTCGACCATCGTGACGAACGACTGGTTCGACTTCCTGAGCGCGTTGCTTGTCGCGCGAGTGCGATTCCTGGTCGTTGGCGCACATGCGCTGGCGGCACATGGCGTGCCCAGGGCCACGCAGGATCTCGACGTCTGGATCGAACCGACGCCGGAGAACGCCAAACGGGTCTGGAGCGCGCTTGACCACTTTGGCGCACCGGCCGATGCGCTGGGAATCACTGCGAGCGACCTGACCACGCCGAATACTGTAGTGCAGTTTGGTGTGCCGCCGAACCGAATCGATATTCTCACGGCGATCAGCGGCGTCCCACAATTCAGCTCAGCATGGGATGCGCGCATTGAACACAACGTGCGTGGACAGCCGATTCCGTTTCTTGGGAAGTCCGACTTT
>JARIET010000134.1 GCA_031127185.1 Gemmatimonadota bacterium
CGTACCCGTAATGGTGAGACTGCCGCTTCCGATCACGCGTACGCGCACGCAGTCGCCGGTCAGGGTTCCGGCAATCGTAGCAGCGCCTGCCACCGTAAGATCGAGATTCGACGCCGCAGTCACCGTCACACCGACGGGAATGGTGACGGTCTGATACGCCTGCGTGCCGCTCAACGTCGTCGCACCCTGCGGAGTGAAGTCCGCCGCCTGCACGACAAGCGCCGCCGTGCCGCTCACGCCGCCCATCGTCGCACTGATTGTTACAGATCCGGCCGCTACCGCCGTCACGAGACCGGTGCCGGACACTGTCGCAACACCCTGCGCCGATGAGCTCCACGTAGTGGTCAGCCCGCTGACCGCAGCACCTGCCGATGTCGTCGCGGCCGCAGCGAGCTGAGCCGTTCCGCCGATAGTGAGCGTGCTGGTTGCCGGTGTCACCGTTACCGTCGCGACCGTCGGCGTGGTCGGTGTGGTTGGTCCCGGGGTGCCGCCCGATCCGGCGTCAGCACCACCACCGCCGCAGGAGATAACGGCTGCCGCGATCGCAGCGCAGCCAAGGGGACGGACCAGGAGACGAACCGGCATAGGGTGCTCCAACGGGAAGTAGGCACACCAATACGCGCCATTTCGCCGCGGAAACGATCACCCCTGCCTTTTGAGCGGCCGCGGACCGACCGGCCGGCTACTCCCGGACCCCTGGACCCTGCCTCTTGAGCGAGTCCATCAGCGCCCGATGCGCCGAATCAGGGCTGGCGACCAGGGCGACCACGGAGTCAGCCTCGCGCCGGCGATTGAGCGCAATCAGCGCCTGCGCCATGCGTAGCTGGACTTCCTTAAACGTACCGGTTTCCGACTTGACTCCGGCGGCAACCAGCGCGTCGTGCGCCTGCCGGAACATTGGTAAGGCCTCGGCCGCGCCGCCGCGCGCATAGACAGCGCGTGCCAAGCGACCGCGGGCCGTCGCCGTCTCGACGTGCTGCGCCCCTACGGACTTCTCAAACACGTCCACCGCCTCGCGAAACGTCCGCTCAGCCGCCACCCAATCGCCCGCATCGCCATGCAGTGCACCTAGCGTCCCGAGGGCGATCGCCACATCACGATGCACATTGCCACGAAGCTTGCGCTGAATCGCCAGCGACCGTTCGAGAAGGGGGCGCGCCTCCCGATGCCGGCGCTGGAGCGAATAGATGGTGCCGAGGATCGTGACGGCATTCGCTACACGCGCGTGCTCCTTGCCGAACGCCGCCTCCAGTCCCGCCACCGTCTCAATCGAAAGCGACTCAGCTGCCGCGTATTTGCCCTGATTTCGTAGCACCGTCGCGAGACCGTTCATCACTCCGAGCGTGACTGGACTGCCGCGGCCCTGCACGCGCGTCTGCCGCTCAACCAGTTGGCGATACTCAGCTTCGGCACCGGTGAGGTCGCCCATGCCAACGCGAAATGCCGCCAGGTTCCCTTGAATCAGCGTGGATCGCTGATGGTCGGGCCCCACGCGGCGGCGCATCACCGCCAGCGCGGACTCGGCTTCCACGACCGCGCCCTTGAAGTCGCCTGTCCGGTACAGGATCACGGACAGGTTGCTGCCGGTCACCGCCACGCCGAGGTCGGCGCTTCCACCGATCTCGCGGCGCATCGCCAACGACTGGCGATAGAGCGTTTCCGCTTCTGCGTACGCGCCGCTCGCCTCGCGGATCACACCGAGATCATTGAGCGCTCGCGCGTGCAGGCCGGGATTGGCGGGACGCGCGTGCGGCCACATGGCCAACGCTTCGCGTAAGAGCGCCTCGCCTTCCTTCGATTTTCCGCGTTCGTGCAGGACCCAGCCGAGGAAGCCCGTCGCGGCGGCCACTTCGGGACGACCGGGGGCAAGCGCAGATTGGCTGAGCGAAAGCGATGCGCGCGCCAACGATTCCGCCGGCGCCAATGCGCCGAGCCGGTCATAGCCTTCGGCCACCACAGAGAGCATCTGGGCACGCAGTTCGGCGTCGCTGGCATACGCAATGGGCACGACCTGCGTCTGTGCGTCCAGCAACTGGCGTACCGACACCGAATCGTTGCGCCCGCCGCTGGCCCCGAACATCTCGAGGAGGAAGGACTGCACCGCGCGGGCCTTGTCACGTTCGCGCGCCACCGCCCGTGCCTGAACCGCTGAATACGCAGTCGCGGCGACGAGCGACATGAACACCGCGGCTGCCGCGCCCAGCGCCAGCCGATGGCGACGCATGAACTTGCCCGCGACATAGCCAAACGCGTCCCCGCGCGCCCGCACCGGCAGGCCATCCCGGTAGCGCTGCACATCGTCGTACAACGCGGCCACGGATGCATACCGGCGCTCCGGTTCCTTGCGCAGCGCCTTGAGGATGATGGTGTCGAGGTCACCCGCGAGCGCGCGATTGCCAAATGTGCTCGGTTTTGGCGGTTCGCTCTTGAGCACCTGCTCTTCGTAATCGAACCCGGAGGTGGCGTCGAAGGGTCGCCGGCCGGTCAGGACGCGATAGAGCAGGAGGCCAAGACCATACACGTCCGTCCGGGTGCTCGCCGGCTCGCCGCGAATCTGCTCGGGCGCCGCGTACTCCGGCGTAAAAGCGCGGGCGCCGGTTTGCGTGTTGCTCGCCGGCTGACTTTCTGGCAAATCGAGCAACTTGCCAATCCCGAAGTCGAGCAGCACGGGTGCGCCGTCGGGGCGAACGAGAACGTTGGCCGGCTTGATGTCGCGGTGGACGACGAGGTTCGCGTGCGCGTGCTGCACGGCGCCGCACACCGCCTGAAACAGTCGCAACCGGCCAGCGATGTCGAGTCGGGCGCGGTCCGCGAACACATCTATCGGTTCGCCCTCGACAAAGTCCATCACGAGAAACGGGCGCCCATCCGCCGTTTGCCCGGCGTCGGTCAGCCTCGCGATGTTGGCGTGTTGCAGCGAGGCGAGGATGCGTCGCTCGAGCTGGAAGCGCCGGAGGAGATCTCCAGTGTCGAGACCCCAGCGAATGACCTTCAGCGCGACCGGCCGTTCGAAGCCTTCGCCTTCGTGGATGGCCAGATAGACGACGCCCATACCGCCCGCACCGATCTCGCGGACGATGCGATAGGGTCCGATACGCTCGGCAGCCCCACCGGCCGACGCCGGCACGGACTCGCCCAGGTTGACAAGCGGGGAGAGAAACTCTGGGTCAGCGTCGGCGTCGCGCAGCATTGCGAGTAGGTCATCGCGGAGCGCGATGTCACCACCGCAGGCCTCTTCAACGAACGCTTCCCGTTCTACGGCCGGACGGTCAAGCGCTCCGTGGAACGCCTCCTCGATACGCTGCCACCGTTCGCGATTCATCTGACCATTTCTCGCCTGAGCCAGGCGCGCGCGACGGTCCACCGCCGGCGGGCCGTGATCTCCGAGACCCCCAGCACCTCCGCGATCTCCTTGAATTGGAGACCGCCGAAGAATCGATATTCCACGACGCTCGCGCCGCTCTCGTTGAACGCCTTCAGGTCGGTGAGCGCCGAGTCGAGCGCAATCAGCTGGTCGGACTGCTCGTCGGCGATCATCGCAGTGACGCCCATGCGTTCGGCGGTGTCGAGGTCCATTGGCACCACGCCGGCACCGCGTTTATGTCGTGCCCGACTGCGCGCGTGTGTGACCAGGATCCGACGCATGGCCATGGCGGCCACGGCGAAGAAATGCGCCCGACTCTGCCACTCCGTGCGATCCTGCTCCACCAACTGCAGGTAGGCCTCGTGGACGAGCGCAGTGGGCGTGAGCGTGTGGCCGCCATCCTCAGCATTCAGCCGACGTGCGGCAATCGCGTGTAACTCATCGTACACGAAAGGCACCAGATCGTTGAACGCCTGCGCGTTGCCGCGCGACGCCAGGCCAAGCAGCCTGGTGATCTCGCCGATAGGTTGCATTGAACGGTTCGCGTCGGGCTGAGTCATGCGTCGGTATGAGCGCCACCCCGAACTTACATCAAGAGTGCGATGGGCGGCTCCGTGGCGAGCACCGTCAACGTTATCTTGCCTCGGCCCACACCCGGACATCGCTTGAAGATCTACTCCTGGAACGTCAACGGAATCCGCGCAGTGCTCAGGAAGGGTGAGCTCCAGAAACTCATCAAGTCTCACCGGCCCGACGTGTTGTGCCTTCAGGAGACCAAAGCCGAGCAGGGGCAGGCGGAAGTAGATCTGCCCGACTACGAGGAGTATTGGAACTCGGCGGCCACCAAGGGCTACTCGGGGACAGCCATCTTCTCACGCGTGAAGCCGCTGTCCGTCCAGTTCGGGTTCAGCAAGGCCATCATGAAGAAGTTCACGTTCGCCGACTCCGAAGGCCGGGACAGCGCGAACGAAGGGCGGGTCATTTCTGCCGAGTTCGAGAAATTCTACGTAGTGACGGTGTACACGCCCAACGCCAAGGACGACCTGAGCCGCCTGCGGCTGCGGTTCAAGCACTGGGATCCGGCATTTCTCGCCCATTGCAAGGCTCTTGAGAAGAAAAAGCCCGTGATCTTTTGCGGTGACTTGAACGTCGCGCACACAGAACTCGACCTGGCGAACCCGAAGTCGAACGTCGGCAACAAGGGATTCACCAAAGAAGAGCGGGCCGGATTCCAGTCGTTTGTCGACGCTGGTTTCGTTGACACGTTCCGACTCTTCAAGCAGGGCAACGGGCACTATTCGTGGTGGAGCCAACGCGCCAACTGCCGAGCGCGGAACATCGGTTGGAGAATTGACTACGTGCTCGTGTCGAAGGTGCTGGCCAAGCGTATTGCGCGAGCAGAGATCCACGCCAAAGTGATGGGCAGCGATCACTGCCCGGTGAGCATCACGCTCAAAGGATAGCGTCGCCAACCGCCGGACCACCTACGGGCACACCCCGGACTTCGTATCTTCCCGACATGACAGGTCCATCCCGCCGCGACTTCATTGCAGCCCTGGGCGTGACTGCCGCCGTTGGCGGCGCAGGCCCGCTGTTCGCCCGGCCAGTCGACGATGAACAACAGGCCGGCTCGCGCCCCGCGGCCGCCACTCCACCGCGCGATCTCCTGCTCAACTACAACGAGAGTCCCTACGGCCCGTCACCGCGGGCCCTCGCGGCGATTCGCGCGGCACAAACTTCGCTCGTCAGCCGGTACCACATCGAAGAGACTTACGACTCGCTGCGCGATGCCCTCGCGGCGCATCATGGTGTCACGCGCGACCACATCCGTATTGGCGCTGGCTCCACCGAAATCCTCAAGGCCTGCGATGACGTTTTTCTCGCGGATGGCAAGACGCTGATCGTCGCCAATCCTGCGTATGAGGCGGTCATCCAATACGCAGCGAACAGCAAGGCCGAGGCCACGCGCCTCAGCCTGACGGACGACTACGCGCACGACCTTCCGCGGATGGCGCGGACGACCAACCTCTCCACGGGGCTGGTCTACGTCTGCAACCCGAACAACCCGAGCGGCACGATCAACCGCAAGGATGAAGTCGCGTTCTTCATGGCGCGCGTTCCTGAGTCCGCGACGGTGCTCTTCGACGAGGCGTACGCCGAGTTTGTGTCGGATCCGGGCTACGAATCGGCGGTGAAGTATGTGAAGGAAGGACGCAACGTCATCGTCGCCAAGACGTTCTCGAAAATTCATGGCATGGCGGGCATGCGCATTGGGTACGCCATCGCCAAGCCGGAACTCATTGCTCGTATCTCACCATTCACCGTGGACTACGCGGTCACGGGGCTGGCGGCAAGCGCCGCGCTCGCGTCGGTGAAAGACGCCGCACATACCAGGGAAGTCGCCCGCAAGAATGCCATCGAGCGCACGCGCTTCGTGGCCGAGATGCAAAAGCTGGGCCTCAGTTGCGCTGAGGCGCACGGGAACTTCGTGATGGTGGACCTCGGCCGTCAGGTTTCACCAGTGATTGGCGCACTTGCGGCCAGGCGCATTCTGGTGGGACGTGAGTTCGGCGCGATGCCGAACTTCCTGCGCGTCACGCTCGGAACGGCTGCCGAGATGACGGCGTTCTATCCGGCGTTTCGCGCGGCCATGACTGCGTAGCGCGTCCCGCGCCGAGCTGTGTAGAACGGCGCCTGGAAACGCATGGCAACTGTGCGGGGTTGCGAGGTGACAAACAACCCGCACCCCCAACCCTTCGGGAGAATTCGAAAATGCCTGGTCGTACGATCGCCGCCCTGCTCGTCGCCGTCCCGTTTGCCGTTCAGGCCCAGTCGCACCCCCTCGTCGGCGCCTGGGACATCGAGTACGCCGCCGGCATGCGGGTCGATAATGACGGTCCGGTGCCGATCATGGCGAAGGCGCGGATGACGGTGGTGGCACAGGGGGATTCCCTGATCGCGACGGTCAAGACGGTGCCACCGGACGGCATGGCTCAGCGCCCGGACATGCGCCTCGCAACAAAGGCCACTCCCGGGCAGGTGACGTTCGTGTATCGATCGCAGGTCCGAATGAACATGAACGGCGAAGAGTCGGTGCGTGAATCGGTGTCCACATGGCTGCTCGACGTGAACGGCGATTCGCTCACGGGCACAATGGCGCGGCAGGTTGGTGGCGGCGAAATGCCGGGTGGTGGTCCGCAGCCGGTAAAGGGTACGCGCGCGAAGAGCTGAACACCCGTACGGACGGTGGGCGCTTAGCGCCCACCGGCCACTGCGAGCGCGACGAGCCGCGCCGGCATTCCCTGCCGGCCCACCCAGAAGGCGACGTACTGCTTGCCGCCCACCGCGTAGCTCATCGGCGAGCCGCCCACTGAGCCTGGCAGCGGAATATCAGCCACGCGTTCGCCCGTCTTCTTGTCGTGGACGTGAAGCACGGGCCTGCTGCCCCATCCCTCCACGGCAAACAGGAGCGTCTTGGTCGCCATCACGGCGGGACGCGTTCGCGCGCCCGTGTTCGGAATGTTCAGCCCCTGCAGCGCGGGGTTGTTCTTGATGGCGTCGGGCGTGTCGCCGCCCGGGACCTGCCAGAGAATCTCTCCCTTGTTCATGTCAATCGCGGTGATGCGGTTGTAGGGCGGCTTGAGCAACGGGAGACCGCTCACGGTTGGCACTCGTCCCGCGCCGCCCACATAGCGCATGTCAGAG
This sequence comes from Gemmatimonadota bacterium, assembly GCA_031127185.1. GTDB lineage: Bacteria > Gemmatimonadota > Gemmatimonadetes > Gemmatimonadales > Gemmatimonadaceae > Fen-1231. The sequence continues at coordinate 7,070 of JARIET010000134.1, forward strand.
CGCACCGAATCGCGTTCGAGCGCGAAGTTCGACGGATTGGTGAACGAACCAACGAAGAGAGTTTTCGTCTCGGTATCAAACGAACCGTGCTCCCAGTTGGCACCGCCCACGGAGCCGGGTACCGAGATCGTGCCCCGCGTGCCATCGGGTGCGTTCGCAAGTGACGGTGGTTGCCAGAGCGAACCAAGGCGTACGTTCTTCACTGCTTCAATTGCTGCCGCCCGAAGGGCGGGAGTGAAATCGATCAGGTCGTTCTGGGTCACGCCCTGCAGGTCGAACGGCGGTGGCTTTGTGGGGTGTGGCTGCGTAGGCGACGTCCATTCGCCGGGCACATCGGAGGCTGGCACCGGCCTTTCCTCAATCGGCCACACGGGCTTTCCCGTCACGCGGTCATACACGTACACCCAGTTCTGCTTGGTGATCTGCCCAACAGCCTCGATGCGTCGCCCATCCACGGTGATATCAAACACAATCGGCGCCGTGGGATTATCTCGGTCCCAGATGTCGTGGTGCACAATCTGCTGGTGCCATATCCGTTTGCCATTCCGCACATTGACGGCAACCAGAGTCGAAGAAAAAAGAT
>JARIET010000135.1 GCA_031127185.1 Gemmatimonadota bacterium
CTCGCGAACGGTCCGCACTTCATTGACTTGTTCCTGGCCTGCCTGCGCTGCGGCGTGATTTTCGTGCCGGCCAATGTGATGTATCGCGAACGGGAGATGGCCCACATCGTGGCCGACGCGGAGCCGGCGCTGATCGTGACAGCGGAGCCGGAGTTATTTGCCGACGACGCGAGGGTGGTGACGATCGCGGCCTTTTCAACTACGCACACGGAACACACGGAAACAGCGGAAACGGCGGATCGCGCATCTGCGCGTGCTGACGACGATGCTGCCGTGATCATCTATACCTCGGGAACCACCGGGCGAGCGAAAGGGGCCGTCCTCTCGCACGGCAATCTCGCGGCGAATGCCGCGCACCTCGTCGAGGCATGGCGGATAACGGCTCGCGACCGCTACCTCGCGGTGCTTCCTCTCTTTCACGTGCATGGGCTGGGCAACGGCATCTGCAGCTGGCTGTGGTCGGGCTGCCTGATGCGCCTGCAAGACAAGTTCGATCAGGCGCGCGCGCTGGGGTGGTTCAGCGAGTTCCGGCCGACTCTGTTCTTCGGGGTGCCGACGATCTACCTGCGGATGCTCGAGTGGCCGGCGACGGCGGCGCCGACGGTCGCGACGGACGCACGACTCTTCGTTTCGGGCTCCGCACCGCTTCCGGCGCACGTGCTCGAGGCGTTCCGCGCACGGTATGGCCACACGATCCTCGAACGATATGGTATGAGCGAGACGCTCATGAACCTCGGAAACCCGTGTGACGGCGAGCGGCGCGCGGGCAGCGTGGGCCTGCCCTTCCATGGAGTCTCCGCTCGCATTGTGGACGACTCGGGGGCGCCGGTTGTTGATGGCAACGTCGGCCAGCTTGAGGTGCGGGGACCAAATGTCTTTCGCGAGTATTGGCGGAACCCCGATGCGACAGCGAACGCGTTCCGCGACGGCTGGTTTCGGACGGGCGATCTCGCAGAACGCGCGCCCGACGGCTACTTCACCCTGCGCGGCCGCGCCGGCGACCTGATCATTTCCGGCGGCTTCAACATCTACCCGCGCGAGGTGGAAGAGGTGCTCCTGGAAGTGGCAGATGTCCGCGAGGCCGTGGTCGTCGGGGTACCCGATGCGAGGCGAGGCGAAGTGCCTGTCGCGTATATCGTGGCCGAGGACGGCGCTGTGGGCGATGATGCGCTTCGCGCGGCCTGTGCTCGCTCGCTTGCGTCGTTCAAGGTGCCTCGCGCATTTGTACGTATGGGCGCACTGCCCCGCACCGCGCTCGGCAAGGTTCAGAAACACCTTCTCCCGCCCTGGTCGGCTTCATGACACCAGCCGTCACGTCGCTCGCAGCACTCGCGGTGGCCATCGTCCTCTCCTGCACCAGCCGAATCAATGTCGGCGTGCTGGCGGTGGCGTTCGCGTGGGTGATCGGGGTATACCACGGCGGCATGAAGCCGGAAGCGGTGATCGCCGGCTTCCCGGTGACGCTCTTTGTGATGCTGGCCGGCGTGACGCTGCTGTTCGCAATGGCAGAGGGAAACGGCACACTCGCGCGGGTGACGCAACGAGTGGTGCGGATCACAGGCGGGGATCGGCGCGTACTTCCGATTGTCTTTTTCGGACTCGCATGCCTGATCTCGGCGGTTGGGCCGGGTGCGATCTCGGCGGTGGCCCTGCTCGCGCCGCTGGCGATGCCGCTGGGCGTCCAAGCTGGCGTCCCCCGATTCCTGACGGCGTTGATGGTTGCGAACGGTGCCAACGCCGGGAATCTCTCACCGGTGAGCGCCGTTGGCGTCATAGCGAACGCCAAGATGACGGACGCGGGGCTAGGCGGGAACGAAATGATTGTTTTCGCTGCGAACTTCGGCGCGCATCTGATTGTTGGGTCGTTCGCGTATTTGCTGTTTCGGGGAAAGAACGGGGAACAGCGGGACGTGGGGGGACGTGCGGGGAAGGGATTCAACAACGGGGAACAGCGGGACGTGGGGGGACATGGGGGGACGGGCGCCGGCACCGCATCTGCCGATCAGGACACGACGCTGGAACGAGGACATCTCCTGACACTTGCTGTCATTGCCTTCTGGATTCTTGCTGTCGTGTTCCTCAAGGTGAACGTCGGGTTGGGTGCGTTTGGGGCGGCGGCGCTGCTCGCTGCGCTCCGCGCGGCCGATGAGACTGCGGCAATCAAGCGAATGCCGTGGGACGTCATTGTGATGGTCTGCGGCATCACTGTGCTCATTGGCGTGCTCGAGAAGTCGGGAGGCATGGATCTGTTCGCCTCGGCCCTGGCCGCGCTCGCGACGCCGGAATCGATCAATGGCTCGATCGCGTTCATTACCGGTCTGATTTCGACCTGGAGCAGTACCTCGGGCGTTGTGCTTCCAGCATTCTTGCCCACGGTTCCCGCTCTGGTGGCGAATGTCGGAGGCGGAGACCCGCTCGCAGTGGCATTGAGCATCAATGTCGGATCGGCCCTGGTGGATGTGTCGCCGCTCTCGACACTGGGGGCGCTTTGCATCGCGACAGTGAGCGATGAGGCTGAATCCCGCCGGCTGTTTCGTCAGCTGATGATCTGGAGCCTGTCGATGGCCGTCGTGGGCGCAGTGCTGGCCCAGTTGTTTGCGGGGGTGCTCGCGCGTGGCTGATTAGTTTTCGCGCGTCACCCTGCGACCCAGCACGCCTCCATGGAATTCACCGACTTTCTCGACCTGCTGCGCAATCCCACGGAACTGATCACGGCAGTTGGGACGGCCGGAATCACCGCAATCATTTTCATCGAAACCGGCCTGCTCTTTCCCTTCCTGCCTGGCGACTCTCTGCTGGTGACTGCGGGACTGCTGGCATCAAAGACGGACGGGCCCATCCAGCTCGACATCATGACCCTGGGCATCCTCGGCACGATCGCATCCATTGCCGGCAACCAGGTCTCGTTCGTCATTGGCCGCCGCATGGGTCGTGCGCTGTACTCACGCCCCGACTCACGGTGGTTCAAACGCAAGCATTTGGAACAGGCACAGGCCTACTACGATACACACGGCGGCAAGACGATCGTGATTGCGCGCTTCATGCCGATCATTCGCACGTTTGCACCGGTGGTTGCCGGCGCCGCCGACATGAAACCCGCACTCTTCCTGTTCTACAACGTGGTCGGCGGCATTTCGTGGATCTGGTCCATGCTGCTGGTCGGCTACCTACTGGCGACACAGTTCCCCGTGGTCGGGGAGCACATCGAGGCACTGATCGTCGTGATCGTCGTGCTGTCGCTGATGCCGGCCGGGTTCGCCTGGCTGAAGCAAAGGCAAAAGCAGTAGACCGTGTGCAGTAGACTGTAGGGCGAGTGCGGCAGATGGGAACATCGCATTCGGTGTACTGGCTACGACGTACTGTCTACATCAGTTGTAGTTTTCGAAAACCAACTCATTCTCCAGGCGCCCCATGCCACACACCCTCCCCGCCCTTCCGTACGAATTCACCGCGCTCGAGCCGCACATTGACGCGCAGACGATGCAGATCCACCACGGCAAGCATCATCAGGCCTACGTCAACAACCTCAATGCCGCAATCGAAAAAGCGCCGGAACTCGCGAGCTGGTCGCTTGAGGACCTCTGCCGCAACATCGCAAAAGTCCCGGAGGCGGTGCGCGGCGCTGTGCGCAACAATGGTGGCGGACACTGGAACCACTCGCTCTTCTGGCAACAGATGAAGGCGGGAGGCAGCGAGCCGACGGGCCAGCTTGCTGATGCGATCAACGCCGCGTTCGGAGGCGTAGCCGGACTGAAGGAGAAGTTTGCTGCAGCCGGCGTGGGCCGGTTCGGCTCGGGCTGGGCGTGGCTGGTGACCATCGGCGGCGTTCTGTCCATTGAGAGCACGCCCAATCAGGACAATCCCCTGATGGAAGGCAAGTCAGCGATCCTCGGACTCGATGTGTGGGAACACGCCTACTACCTGAAATACCAGAACCGCCGGCCGGACTACATCGCGGCGTGGTGGAACGTGGTCAACTGGGATGATGTGGCGGCGCGGTACGCGGCTGCCAAGTAACGGCAACCGCGAGTGTACGGCTTACGGTAGACAGTCCAGCGATCGGTCCACCGTACACCGTCAACGGTAAACCGTTCACTCGTCTTTGTAGTTCCGCTTTACTGGCTGAGTCGCCCTCGGCGTGGTTGGCCGCGAGCCGGCCACCAGATCGTCGAGCCCCTCGCCAGTCGGGTCAAACACATTCCTGGCCTTGGTGCGCGTGAGAGCGCTGAGCCACGGCGGCGTGATCAGCGTTGTCGCAATCACCATCATCATGATCGCGCCAAATTCTCCGGCCGCGATCGCGCCAGATGCCAAGCCGACCTGCGCGAAGATGAGCCCGACCTCGCCGCGTGGGATCATGGCCACGCCCACGAGCCAGCGGTTGCCTTCGAAGTTTCGCAGCGACCAGCCGGTCATCAGCTTCCCGACGATACCGATGATCGTGAGGACGCCACCCACCAGCAGCGCGCGGGGATCGCTGAGTGCCTGCAGGTCCACCGAAGCGCCGACGACCGCAAAGAAGATCGGAACAAAGAAGTAGCCCAGCTGCGTGACGTTGCGCTCGATTTCGTGGCGCTGCGGCGTGCCGTGCAACACGAGCCCGGCGGCGAGGGCGCCCACAATCATCGCCGACCCAGCCGCTTCCGCAAACACGGCCATGAGAAATGCGAACGCAAGGGCCACGAGGCCCAGCGCCCCGGTGGTCCTGAGGCGCTCGACGACTTTGAAGATCGGCGGCACCGCCATCGAACCGAGCGTCACCGCCAATGCGACGAATCCGAGCGCGAGCCCCGTGGTGCGGGCAACGCTGAGCACCGAAACCTCGGCCCCGGCGACGATGGCCGACACCACGCTCAGGATCACGAGCCCGAGGAGGTCGTCCAGCACGGCGGCACCAAGCACGATCTGGCCTTCCGGCGTGTCGAGTTGGCCGATGTCCCTGAGCGCACGCGCCGAAATCCCGATCGACGTCGCAGTGAGCGCGGCGCCGGCGACAAGCGCCTGAATGGTGCCAAGCCCCAGGGCAGCCGCCGCGTAGTAGCCCCCGGCAAACGGCGCTGCGACGCCCACAACGGCAACGACCAGCGCCTGAGAGCCAACGCGCCGGAGGGATCGCAGGTCCGTGTGCAGGCCGATCTCAAACAACAGGATAAGGACACCGAGCTCCGCCAGCGCCGAGAGCACAGCATCGTGCGCGTCAATGATGCTGAGCAGACTCTTGCCGAGCAGGACACCTGCAACGAGTTCGCCGAGAACGGCTGGCTGCCCGAAGCGTTGCGCCATGTCGCCAAGGACTTTCGTGGCGAGGATGATCGCAGCGAGGGCGAGGAGTAGCGGGCCGAGATCGTGCATGCCTGGGGCTATTTGGCGGCGTCGCCTTCGAGGTACGTATACCCTTCCAGGCCCGCGACGTACTCGGCGATGAACATGTTGGCCTCTTCACGGGTGAGGCCGGTTGCCGCCTGCACCTTGCGCCGAAAGGTCGTCAGCAGGTCCGACGCCTTGAACTGCACATAGTTCAGCACTTCGGTCACCGTGTCGCCGTGCACGAGGTCTGTGACTTCGTAGCCGGTGTCGTTGAGCCGCACGTGCACCGCATTCGTGTCGCCGAAGAGGTTGTGCAAGTCGCCAAGGATTTCCTGGTACGCTCCCGTCAGGAAGACGCCAATCAGGTAGGGATCACCGTTGTCAAGGAACGGGTGGAGCGGCAGGCTGGGCTGACCGTCCTTGCCGCCGATGAAGCGATCAATCTTGCCATCCGAATCACAGCTCACGTCCTGAATCGTTCCGCGCCGCGTGGGCTCCTCATTGAGCCGGTGGACGGGCATGATCGGGAACAGCTGATCGATTGCCCAGCTATCCGGGAGCGACTGGAAGAGCGAGAAATTGGCGAAGTAGCGGTCCACCAGCGTGGCGTCGAGATCCCCGATGATGTCTTCGAAGGCCTTGCGATGCCTGGCCGCCACGCGCGCGATCTGGTTGATCGTGCAGAGGTACAGCCGCTCAGCGAGGGCGCGACCACGGAGCGAGAGCACGCCGTTGTTGAAGAACGACTGCGCGCGTTCCTTGTCGAACGTGGCGTCGTGGTAAATCTCGCGCATGCGCCGCATCGACACCGTCTTGCGCGACACCACCTTCAAGTCGTCGGCCATCTCGTGCAGGAGCGGATGGTCGTCGGCCGTGAGGTCCGGCACCTGCGGATCGGAGACAGACTCCACGTCGATCACGCTCAAGAGCAACATCGAGTGGTGGGCGGTGAGCGCGCGCCCCGACTCACTGATGATGTTCGGCATGGGCACCTCGTGGTCACGGCACGTCTCGGCCAGCGTGTACACGATGTCGTTGGCGTATTCCTGCAGCGAGTAGTTCACGCTCGCCTGCGCAGTACTCTGGCTGCCGTCGTAGTCCACGCCCAACCCGCCGCCCACGTCCACGTGCGTAATGTCGAGCCCCATCGCGCGCAGTTCCACGTAGTACCGCGCGAGCTCCTGGAGTCCCCGCTTGATGAAACGGATGTCGGTGATCTGTGATCCCAGGTGGCAGTGAATCAGCTTGACAATGTCGAGGCGATTGGCGGCCTGAAGCTTTTCGATCACCTGCATCAGCTGCGCGGGGCCGAGCCCGAACTTTGATTTCTCGCCCCCGGACTGGGCCCAGCGCCCGCTCCCTTCCGTCGTCAGCTTGATCCGGACGCCGATGGTTGGCACGACGCCGATCTGTTCCGCCACCTGCAACAGCACGTCAAGCTCGGAGACCTGCTCGATGACGATGAAGACCTTGTGCCCCAGGCGCTGGCCCATCAGCGCCAACCGCATGAACTCTTCGTCCTTGTAGCCGTTGCAGACGATCAACTGGTCAGTGGTGTCGCGAAGCGCGAGCACGGCCTGCAGCTCGGGCTTGGAACCACACTCGATGCCGACCCCCGACGCCTTGCCGAACTCGACGATCTCCTCGACCACGTGCCGTTGCTGGTTGACCTTGATGGGATACACCGTCGTGTACGTGCCGGTGTACTCAAACTCCTGAATCGCCGCGCGAAACCGTTCGTCGAGCAGCTCCATACGGCTGCGCAGGATGTCGGAGAAGCGGAGCAACACCGGCAGCGCGACGCCCTGTGCCTCGAGGTCGCGCGCGAGTTCGTACAGGTCGACGGTGCTCGCGGGGCGCTGCTTATCGGGGCGGACGATGACATGCCCGGCTTCGTTGATATCGAAGTAGCCGTCGCCCCAGTTCTCGATGTTGTAGAGGCTCTTGGCAGCGGCGACGGTCCACCCGTCCGCCGGCGCGCCGCTACCTGGTGGCGCCGGGGCGGGCACAGCCGCGGCGGGTGGGGCGGTATCGACGGGGGCCGTGGTGCTCATTGCGTCGAATTGTAGGGCCATCAACACCGCTTGGGTACCTACGCGGCGCTGCGACTTCGTCCAGATCACCATCAGGCCACAGGTTTCGCCACGCGTGGCACCCAACCTTGCCGATACTGTGGCGGCATCGCGATTGCACTCGATGCCAGCCACGCTGTGCGTACCGAGTGAGTTGAGATCGAAGAGCAGCTCGCCCGGCCGTCCGGAAAAGACGAAATTGCCGTCGGGCATCACGGCAGCGTAACACTGATTGGGATCTGCGCCTCGCGCC
>JARIET010000136.1 GCA_031127185.1 Gemmatimonadota bacterium
CGTCGGCGAAAAGTCCGGCGTGGAAGTCCGCGAAGTGCAGCGGAATCGCGAGGGGCCCGATCCGCGCGAGCCCTACTGGGAGATCAACTCGACTGCGTCTGCCTGGTTCACGGAGCGACTCTGGGACTCGCCCTCCGGGTCGGCGGCTCGCGATTACCTCACCAAACGCGGCATTTCGCGCGCAACGGCTGACGAGTTCGGACTCGGATTTGCCCCGCACGAGATTGGCCTGCTGCGTGGTTACTTGAACAGCATCGGGTTCATCGACGAGCGACTCCTGGAAGTCGGTCTCCTGGTGAAACGCGAGGAACAGGAAGAACCGCGTCCGCGTTTTCGCGATCGGCTGACGTTCCCGATCCAGGACGCCTCCGGGCACACCGTGGGATTCGGTGGTCGCTTGCTCGGCCCAGGCGAGCCGAAGTATCTCAACTCGTCGGAGAGCCGCGTGTTTTCCAAGGGGCGCCTCCTGTACAACTTTGCGGCGGCGCGTCACGCCATTCGCCGGGCCGAACGCGTGGTGCTGGTCGAAGGATACTTTGATGTGGTGCGCATGGTTGACGCGGGGCTCGAAGAAGTGGTTGCGCCGATGGGGACGGCACTGACCGATGACCAGGCGGACCTCCTGGCACGCAGTGCGCCCTCCGTGTTCCTGCTCTACGACTCCGACGCTCCCGGGCAAAAGGCCAGTTTCCGTGCCGCCGACGTGCTGCTGAATCGGGGGCTGGCCGTGCGTATGGTGACCCTCCCGGAGGGCGAGGACCCGGACACTTTCGTAGCCAAGCACGGTCGTGACGCGATGGAGAAGCTTCTCGATCAGTCCATGGATGTGTTTGATCGCAAGGTTCAGCTGCTCGAACGGGGCGGTTGGTTCGCCGACTTGCAGCGCAAGCGCCGCGCGCTCGACCGCCTCCTGCCGACGATTCGCGCGACGACAGATCCGATCACGCGGGACCTGTATCTTGCGCGCACGACGACGGCGGCAGGGATCGACCGAACCGTCCTCGCGCGGGAACTGGAGATGACGCCGCGCGCGCGACGGGCTGTACAAGCGGGGAACCACGGGACGCGGGGGGACGCGAGAGGACGAACCGGGAACTCCGGGAACGACAGGACGACGGGGGACAAGGGGGGACGGGCGCTTCCCGAACCGCCGGATGACTCCTGGATGCAGGAGCCGACGTTCGAGGCGCCTGAGCGTGCGCTCGATAGCTCGGCCGAGCGAGAGCTCGTGCGGGTCATGATCCTCGACCCCGAGATGATCGAGCGCATCGTCGAAGAAGTCGCCCGCGTTGAAACGGACGAGGACGTGCAGCCGGAGATTGACGCAGAAGCTGAAGGCCGCCGCGCGGGCGCGTTTCGCGACCCGGTGTACACGGCAATCTTTGAAGCGCTCGTGGCCGCGCCGGACGCTTCGCCTGAAGTGCTCGCCGAATCGCTCGGGCCAATCGAGAACTACACCGTCGAGTTACTGAGAGCGGAACCTGGTGCCATCGTGGACCCGGGCCGCACGATCACCGACGCCGTGCGCATGTTGCGCGCGCGCGTGTTGCGCGAACGAATTGACGAGCATGCGCGGATGCTGCCGCTGGCCGCAGAGGAAGACAAGCCCGCGTTGTTGCGGCGCGAAGTGGCACTGCGAAAGGAACTCACGGCCGTTGGCGGCCGCGAGTGGAGGAGCGTACGGCGGCAGCGACTCTAAGCCGTCGCAGGCGGTAGGCAAGCAGTTGGACGGTGGCGAACAGTCACATAACACCCTGACGGAGGAATTGGTGCAGACGGAACTTGAAGCGTTGTTGGCACTTCAGTCGGACGATGTCGTGATTCACGGCCTCGAGATGCGGTTGGCGGCGCTCGAACCGCGCGTTCGCGAGCTCGACGCTCGCCGGACGCGGCTCTCCGAATCGATCACCCGGTCCGGCACGGCGGTGGAAGCCGAGGAAAAGAAGCAAGCGTGGCTGCGCGACAAGCTGGCGGAACACAAGCAGCTGATTGAGCACAATCAGGCCGCGATGGATCACGTGAAGACGCTCAAGCAGGCGACGGCGGCGGCCGCCCAGATGGAGCAGGCGAAGATGATCGTGGCAGCGGACGAGAGCGACCTGCTGGCGCTCAATCGCCGTCTTGATGACGTCCGTTCGTCGCTGGCGGCGCAGCGCACGGAACTGGCGACTGTTGAAGCCGCACTGGAGGCTGCCCGGGCGGAGGTGGCCACGGAGAAGGCCGAGATCGAAGCCGAAATGGTGACGGCGCGCGCGAAGCGCACCGGCACGGCCAAGGCGGTGCCGGCGGTGTTGCTCGGAAAGTACGATCGCATTCGTGGTGGCAAGAAGCGCACCGAGGTTGTTTTCGCGATGCGTGGCATGTCGTGTGGCAACTGCGACACGAATATCCCAATGCAGCGCCGTCACGTGATGACGTCTACCGCCGCTATCGAGCTCTGCGAGGCCTGTGGCGTGCTGATGTACTTCACGCCGGGCGAGTGAGCCTGCGCCAGCGACCGGCGGCGCGGTGGCACCACGCGCCGCCGCCGGACCGCGCTGGAGCAGCAGCGCTCTCCGCGGCGTTGGGCGTTCCGCTTACCCTCGGCCAGCTGCTTGTGGCCCGCGGGCAAGTGGAACCGGAGTCGGCCAAACGATTCCTTCGTCCGGAACTCGACCATCTGCACAGTCCCGGCCTGCTCGCCGGGATGACCACTGCCGTCGCGCGCCTCGCCAAGGCGATTCAGGGCCGCGAGACGATCCTGGTCCACGGGGACTACGACGTGGACGGAATCTGCTCCACGGCGTTGCTCACGCGGTCGCTGCGTGCGCTGGGTGGCCGTGTGGTGCCGTGTATCCCTGATCGCAAGCGCGATGGCTATGACCTCTCCGCGGCAGGAGTGCAGGCTGCGGTTGGGGCAGGCGCCTCGGTGGTGCTCACATGCGATTGCGGTACAACCGCTCTCGCGCCGGCACGCGATCTCGCGGCGCGCGGTATCGACCTGATCGTCAGTGACCACCATTTGCCCGGGGCTGAACTTCCCCAGGCGGTGGCGATCCTCAATCCGCGGCGAGCCGATGACACCTCTCCCGACAAGGACCTCGCGGCAGTAGGCGTCGCGTTCAAGCTGGCAATGGCCCTGACCGCAGAGCTCGGCGGCAACGCAAACGTGGTGCTCAACCAGCTGGACCTGGTCGCGCTGGCGACCGTCGCCGATGTGGCGCCGCTGCGGGGCGAAAACCGCGTCTTCGTCCGGCGCGGGCTGGCCCTGATGCGCGACACGAGGAATCGCGGCCTCGCCGCATTGATTCGTTCCTCCGGCCTCGATGGCAAGGAGATTACCGCCGGGCGCGTGGGGTTCATTCTGGCACCACGACTCAACGCCCTTGGTCGTATGGACCGAGCGCTGCTCGGCGTAGACCTCCTGCTCGCCGAAACCGATGACGAGGCGCTTGGCATCGCCCGTCACTGCGAGGAGCGGAATCGCGAACGACAGGAGCTGGACCGCGCCATCCTGGACCAGGCAATGCGCCGGGTAGACGCGCTCGATGCAGCGAGCACCTGGGGAATCGCTCTCGCCGATTCGGACTGGCATCCCGGGGTCATCGGCATCGTGGCATCGCGAATTGTCGAGCAGACCGGGCGGCCGACTTTTCTGGTCGCGGTGGCGGACGGCGTAGGGAAGGGGTCGGGTCGCTCCATTCCCGCGTTTGACCTCCACGCCGCGCTGGGCGAGTGCTCAGACTTGCTGCTCAAGCACGGCGGTCACAAAGCCGCGGCGGGGCTCACGATTGCCCCAGAGCGGATGGACGCATTTGCCGAGCGCTTCAATGCAGTGGCGAAGGCGGTGCTCACGGAGGACGACCTGCGCCGCACCGTGCATATCGACCTCACACTGCAGCTTGCTGACGCCACGGCTGAGCTGGAACGGACGCTGCGCCATTTCGAACCGTTCGGCGTTGGCAATCCGGGCCCGACATTCGCGGCCATGGGCGTACGCCTTGCGACGTCGGCGACGAAGATTGGTGCCGACGGCGTGAAGTGCGTTGTTGATACGCCCGGCGGGCCGGTTGAGGCAGTGGGCTGGGGGTTAGCGCCGCGGGCCGGTGAACTTCGCGCGGGCGCCGCGCTCGACCTGGTTTTCAAGCTTGAGCGCAACTCCTTTCGCGGTGTGGATCGGCTGCAGTTCGGCATTGTGGACTTTCGCGCGGCGTAGCGGCGAATGCCTGTCACGATCTGGCCCGCGGGACGCTGACGCCTATGCGCATCATTGCAGGTGAGTGGAAGGGTCGCCGGATTGAAGCGCCCAAGGGGCGCGCGGTTCGGCCCACCTCAGACCGGGCGCGCGAAGCGTGGATGAGCATCGTCCATCCGCATCTCCCGGGCGCGACCGTACTTGACCTCTGTGCCGGCACAGGCGCGCTGGGCCTCGAAGCGCTCTCGCGAGGTGCAAAGTTCGTGGATTTTGTCGAGGCCACCACGCGGACCGCTCGCGTGTTGAAGGAGAACATTCATTCTCTGGACGCCGGCGCGCGCTGCGCCGTGCACGAAGACGATGCCCTGCGGTTTCTGAAGAAGCTGACACGCTCGGGCGCGCTTCCGTATCACGTGGCGTTCGCTGATCCCCCATACCGGATGGGGCTCGCCGAGGCGATCGCCGCGCAGTGGCTGGCGCGTCCATTTGCGGCGGTGCTCGGCGTGGAACACGAAGCCCGCCTGCAGTTGCCGGGGGCGCACGATAGCCGTCGCTATGGCGACACGGCAGTTACGTTCTATCGGTCGGAAGAAGCCACTTCCTTGCCGTGATTCCCACCTGAGTCCGCCCATGCCAACGGTCGCCCTCTACGCCGGCAGTTTTGACCCGATCACCAACGGCCACGCCGACCTGATACGGCGGAGCCTGGGCTTTGTGAACCGGCTGGTCGTAGCCGTTGCCACGAACTCCGGCAAGAATCCGCTCTTCAGCCCCGAAGAACGCGTCGCGCTGATCCAGAAGACCGTAGCTGACGAACCCCGCGTCGAGGTGCGGCAGTTCGAGGGGCTTCTCGTGGACTTCGCGCGGGCGTCGGGTATCAAGATGATTATCCGCGGGCTTCGCGCCGTGAGTGATTTCGAATACGAGTATCAAATGGCCCTGATGAACCGGCACCTCGGCGCGGAAATCGAGACGGTGTTCATGATTCCGTCGCTGGACACGACGCATGTGAGCTCGAGCCTCGTGCGTGAGGTGGCGCGGTTCGGGGGCGATGTCTCGACGCTGGTGCATCCCGTGGTGGCCGAGGCGCTCAAGTTGAAATACAAAGGCAGCTGACGGCTTACGGTGTACGGCTTACGGAGTACGGAACGCACATTACCGAAGTTGCTGCAGACCGTTTACCGTTAACCGTGCACCGTTAGCCGTACGCACGCAGTTGCAGTTCTTCTCCCCAGAGCGGAGCCCGCGATGAGCTTCTCAGTATCGAAGGTCGGTGACGTCACCGTCGTGGAGGTCGAGGGCCAGTTGATCGTGGGCAACCGGCAGGACCTCAAGCAGAAAGTGTTGGACGAGGTGGATAAGGGCGCTCGCAAGATCATGATTGACTTCGAACGGACCGGCTACATCGACAGCTCTGGCCTTGGCGTGCTCGTTTCCCTCGCCAAGCGCATCCGCGACTCGGGTGGTGAACTCCGTTTGGCCAACCTGCATGACGAACTGCAGACATTGTTTGAGCTCACCAAGCTCGACACGCTCTTTCAGATATCCAAGACCCGGGCCCACGCACTCGAGAGCTTCTAGGTGGGTTTCTAGATGACAGATGGGAAGTCGCTGGACTTCCGAATCCCGAGTGACGTCCAGTACATCGAAGGAGTGGTGGGGCAGGTCGTGGAGCGTTGCCAGGCACTGGCCTATTCGCGTCGGCACACGGCGCTCAATGTTCCCGTCGCGCTGACCGAGGCCCTCTCGAACGCGATTCTGCGGGGCAACGGTGACGATGCGCGTCGCGCCGTCGTCGTCCGCGTGGAGATCGACGACGTGCAGCTGGTGGCCGAAGTCCGGGACGAAGGGACGGGCTTTGACCTGCTGGCGTGTACGGAGGACTCCACCTCCGCTGAAAACCTGCACCGCGAGGACGGGCGCGGCCTCTTTCTGATGCAAAAGCTCATGGATCGCGTGGAGCGCTATACCGAACAGGCGACCGGTGGAAACGTGGTGCGCCTCGTGCTGCACCGCGCCTAGCGGCTGACGGCGATGGACGAACTCGAGCGCGCGCGCCACGAGTTTCGCCTCACCGCGAACGCGCTGGCGGAAAGTTGGGAGGAGATCAACCTCCTCTATTCAATTGGCGAGATCCTCGGTCGCACCGTCGGCCTCGAGGACGCCGCAGCCACCATCCTCAGCGAAATTTCCGAGACCGTGGGCGCCGATCTGGGTGCGATCTACGTGCTCGATGCTGGCCGGGGCTTGCTGGTGCCCATTGCCGCGCGCGGTGCGGCACCCAAGGATGTCGACGCGATACCGATTGACGACGACGAGGCCGCGGCCGCCCTGGTGTTCCGGGACGCCTTGCCCCGGCTGTACGCGGTGGGTGAGGCGGCATCTCCGCGCGAGGTGCCTGTGCGCCGCGGTGAAGTGATGGCGGTGCCGATCACCGGATCCACCCCAAGGGGAACGGTCGGCCTTGGTGTCGTGACGTTGTCCGCGCCACGCTATGAGAGGGGATTCACCGCGGGTGATCAGAAGCTCGTGGCCGCAATCGCATCGCAGATCGGTTCCGCCATCCAGATCACGCGACTCGTGCGGGCATCGGTTGAGCAGGAACGCCTTGAGCACGAGATGCAGCTCGCGCACGACCTGCAGATGCGGCTCTTGCCGACGCCGTCGAGCGTGGCCCCCGACGCCATCTGCGCGGCCCGGGTCGAACCGGCGCGGAGCGTGGGCGGGGACTTCTATCATCTCTTTCGCCTCGGCGGCGGACGCGTCGGCGTGTTGATGGGGGACGTCTCCAGCCATGGCTATCAAGCCGCCCTGATCATGGCCCTCACGATGAGCGCCATGGCGATCCACGCCCAAAAGGGCGACGGGCCCGCCGTGACGGTGACCGCGTTGCTCGACACCATCGCCGGCGAGTTGGCTGAAACGGAAATGTTCCTGGCGCTCTGCTACGCGGTAGTTGACCCTGCAAAGGGCGAAATCTGCTGGGTGAATGCCGGGCAGCCGCACGCGTTTGTCGTCGATCCTGCGGGTGGCACGCATCGCCTGGCGGCCACGGATCCGCCGCTCGGCATGGGCTCTTCGTCGCCGCACGAGTCCACGCGGCCGTGGACGAAGCAGCGCGACACGCTCGTATTGTTCACCGACGGGGTGTGCGATGCGCGCGACCTGGCGGGAGCGATGCTCGGCGAAGCGAAGGTGTTGGACGTGTTGCGCGCCCGCCGCGCCGAAACGCCCGAGCGAATCGTCGATGGCGTTTTCGCGTTGCTCGAAGGGCATATGGGGGGAGAGGCGGCGCCGGATGATCAGGCGGTTCTCGTTTTGCGGGCGTGAATTGAGCGGGGACACTCCGGGGAACGACGGGACGTGGGGGGACGTGGGGGGACGGGCGCGCAAGCGCTTCGGGCAGCACTTCCTCACAGATCCGCGGATACTCGGACGGATCGCGG
>JARIET010000137.1 GCA_031127185.1 Gemmatimonadota bacterium
CGGCCGTCGGTCGGCAGCACGCGCGCCCAGTGGCTCACCTCAGCACGCCTCCCAATTGTGCGCGCGAAGTTGATTCCCCAGACCATGTCGCCGCTGGTGCTGAACCGGAGCTGAGAAAGCGGGATACGAAATTCCGCGGTCCACCCCGCACTGTCCACCGATGTCGCCACATCCCAGACGGCGTCCCAGGTCGTATCGACGCCAATGTCGTTGAGATGAAGCACATCGGTTCGGGTGCCACGGGGCGTGGCGGCAAAGCGGTAGGCCGTGCGCCGATCGTGATAGGAATCAAGAATGACAGCCGCCCAGTCGGCCGAAGGGCCGCCATCGTCGCGACGCAAGAACTGCGAGCGGATCGAATCGGCGTATGAGTCGAACAGGCGCATTCCCACATACAGGGCATCGCCGGAAACCACGATGCGCGCTTCCGTTCGCTCCGACGCGGACTCGCCCGGGGCGGGATCGAGTTGCAAAAAACCAGTGGCGGGAGCCGCGAGACGCCAAATGGGCTCATCCAGACGTCCATCCAGGGTCGGCGCGGTCGCCTCAGGCCCGACTCGTCTTGCTTCAATAGCCCGCGGGGCTGCCGGTGCCGGTCGTGTGGCAGGAGACTGTGCGCGTGCGTCCGCGACGCAGAAGGTCAGGGCAAGCAGGGCGAGGTTGGAACGATTCATCTAGAGGTAGGGTGAGAAAAGGCGAGCCATGCCGTCCCGAACTTTCACCAGCAACGGCCGTCCGTCAGCGTCGGCGAGCGCATGAAGCTGGCCCTTGGCAATACGCGCGTCAATCAACGCGTCGACCGTCGCGGCGAACGCTGTGTCGTGGCATTCGATATCCAGCTCGAAGTTCAGCCGCAGACTGCGCGGATCCCAGTTGGTGGATCCTATGAGTGCCCATTCGCGGTCCACGACGAACATCTTCGCGTGGTCGAACGGCGGCGGGGTCAGGTGCACCCGACAGCCGGGCTCGAGCACTTGCCACAGCTGGGCTGCCGCGGCCCATTGCGCGGGCGGAATGTTCCCGCGCGCTGGTAACACGATGTCCACGGCGACCCCACGCAATGCCGCCACCCGCAACGCGGCGATCATGGCGTTGTCGGGTAGAAAGTACGGGGTCACGATGCGGGCACTGGTCCGCGCTGATGCGAGCGCGCCAAGCAACAGCGTGCGCGACACCTCGATATCGCCATCCGGCCCGTCGGTGATCACTCGCGCCACGGTGGCACCGGCGGGCGCGATCGGCGGATACCAATCATGCCCGTCGAGCATTTCACCTGTGACAAATGCCCAGTCACTCACGAACGCGTCCAGAAGTTGGCGCACGACCGGCCCTCGAACGCGAAACTGCACATCCTGAACCGGGCGACTTGGTGACGACGCGTGCAGATTATTGGCGTGAATGTTCATGCCGCCGGTGAACGCGACCGTGCCGTCCACAATCAACATTTTCCGGTGGCTGCGCAAATTGAAAAAGCCCAGCCCTGCCTGCGCGATGGTCGGCTGAAAGAGGGCGACAGGGACTCCGCCTTCCCTCAGCGCGCGATGCGCCCGTGGCCAGGTATACAGCGAGCCGAGGCCATCGATGAGTACGCGCACCGCCACCCCGCGCCGTGTGGCAGCGGCGAGCGCCTGAATGATCGGCGCACCAGCGGCGTCCACGCCGAAGATGTAGGACGACAAGGCGATTGATTTTCGTGCTTCCTCGATCGCCGTGACATACGCCGGGTAGGCCTCGTCGCCGTTCGCCAAGGGCTCTATTCGGTTCCCACCAAGCAGCACTCGACCACTGATCTGTTCGGCAAGGCGCGCCAGGCCCTCGAGTGAGCCGTGAGTGCGGCCCAGTTCCGACGTCACCACGGCGAACTCAGCCGTCTGGGACACGATCCGCCTGCGCGAGCGGTGCATCCCCAGCGCCCGCCGCTGAATGCGGTTGACCCCGAGGAGGGCATAAAGCAGGGCGCCGACACCGGGGACGAGCCAGATGAGTCCGACCCAGCCAATGGCCGCGCGCACGTCGCGCTTTCGGAGCAACGCGTGCAGACTCGTGACCACGTCCACAACGAACAGGAGGAACGTCAGCCAGAATCGCCATCCCAAATCAGGCAATTGCATCACAGGGAACGTCGCTCCACGTAGCCGGTTTTGTCTACTTCGGTGCTCGGCTGCCTGACCAGGTGCCCTGTTCACCTCACTCTCGGCTGCGCGGTAGATTCACGAGACTTCGCGCCATTTCACATCGAGAGGACGTCATGCACCGCTTCTTCCGCCGAGCTCTCTGCGCCCCGGCCTTGGCACTCACATGTACTGCCGCGTGGGCACAGGACAAGCCGACCCTGAAGCCGGCCGACTATGGCAAATGGGAGAGCATCGGCGCCACACGCATGACAGCGAGCGGCGACTGGACGGCCATAGCAATCAACAGGGTTAATGAAGAGAACGAGCTTCGGGTCCGGGGCGGCCCGCGCGACACGACGCTGGTGATTCCGCTCGCGACGCAGGCGGCCTTCACGACCAACACGCGGTGGGTCGGCTACCTGGTGACCGTCGCTCCCAAGGAACGCGAGCGCCTGACGCGTGAGCGCAAGCCGATCCGCACCAGTTTCGGCGCGCGCAACCTGGCCCGGAACGACTCGGTCTCGTTGGCGGACGTCTCGGCATTTGCCTTCAGCCCCGACGGACGGTACGTGGCGCTGACGCGGTACCCCGCCGAGGGAAAGCGTGTACAGGACATCGTCGTTCACGACCTGAGCTCCGGTGCACGTTCCGTGTTTTCGGGAGTCTCCGAGCACAGTTGGGCCGACGCGGGATCGCTGTTGGCGTTTACCACGCCGGGAGAGGCGGGCGCGGGCAGCAGCCTGATGCTCTTCGACGGTTCGCGCGGCACGACGCGTGTGCTGCATGCGTCATCAGCCGTCTATCGTTCCATATCCTGGCGCGCAAAGTCGAGCGACCTTGCGGTACTCCGTAGCGCTGCCGACAAGGCTTTCGTCGACACCACGTATGCGGTGATGACATGGGCCGGCGCCTCGGCGCCGACCGTCGCACCGGTGATTCTGGAGCCGGCAGCCGACGCGGCGAACCTCGGATCGCGCGCACGCATTTCCGACACCCGGCGTCCGACCTGGTCGAAGGACGGATCAACGCTCTACGTCGGCCTCCGCGACCGTGAACCCGCCGCGGACCAGCCCAAGAAGAGCGAGGAGAAAGTGTCGGATGTCGAAGTCTGGCACGCGAAGGACGTCCGGGTGATACCGCTGCAACGGTCGTCGGAGCAAACAGACTTACGCGCGACGCGTGTTGCCGCCTGGCGCATCGGGTCCGCCACGGTCATGCCGATCGCTGCAAATCATTCGGAAACCACCAGTATTCTCGAAGGCGATCGTTACGCCGTGGAAACCGACCGGAGCCCTTATGCATGGGGCCAGATGTTCGGCCGCCGGTTTCAGGACGTGTGGCTGGTGAATCTCACCAACGGACAGCGCAGCAAGGCGCTGGAGAAGGTGCGTTTCTTCTATTCCAACGACCCCAGCGGCCGCCGCGTGGCCTGGTTCGACGGGCGCGACTACTGGGCGCAGGAGCTCGCAAGTGGCAAGCGAACGAATCTGACGGCCACACTCACAGCCGCAAAGCGCGCAGATTTCGTGGACCGCGAGGATGACCACCCGACGGACGTCCTGCCGCCTGTGGGCGGACCGTCGTGGACGCCAGACGGCGAGCGGATGCTCGTTTCCGACGTGAACGACGTCTGGCAGCTGCAACTCGACGGGAGCGGCGGGGCAAAGCTCACCGACGGCGCACGATCGGGAATACGCCACCGGCTGGTGACATTTGCCGCGTTCAATGCGCCGGCGTCCGAGCGGGCGGTGGACCTCAACAGGCCGGTCTACATCTCGCTTTTTGGCAAGCGCACAAAGCAGAGCGGCTATGGCCGACTCGTCAATGGCAAAGTTGAACGCCTTGTGCTTGCGGACGCCTCGGTGGGCGCCCTCGCCCGCGCCGACAGCGCGGAGCGCTACACGTTCACGCGGCAGAGTTTCACCGATTCGCCAAACCTCCATGCGGCGTCGGCGGCGCTCAGCGACGCGAGGGCGCTCACTGCCACCAACACCTTCCAGCGCGATTTCGCCTGGGGGAAGACCGAACTCGTCAATTTCACCAGCTCGATCGGGCGGCCGCTGCAGGCCATTCTCTACTATCCGGCGAACTACGACGCCAGGAAGAAGTACCCGATGATCGTGTACACCTACGAGTTGCTCTCGGACGGCTTGCACCGGTACATCGTGCCGCGGGAGAATGACTACTACAACGCCAACGTTTTCACGCAGCAGGGCTACTTCGTGCTGATGCCGGACATCGTCTTCCGGCCGCGGGAACCCGGCGTGGCCGTGCTCCACGCCGTGGAACCGGCGGTCAAGTCGGTGATCGCGCGCGGTCTCGTGGATCCGGCGAAGATCGGACATGCGGGCCACTCACAGGGTGGCTACGAGGCGGCCTACCTGGCCACGCACAGCACTCTATTCAAAACGGCTGTGATGGGTGCAGGCATTTCGGACATGTTCAGTTTTGCCGGACAGATGCACTGGAGCAGCGTACCGGAATTCGACCACTGGGAAACGGGCCAGTTCCGGATGGAGGTTCCGCCCTGGGAGGATGTCCCGGCCATGATCCGAAACTCTCCGCTCAACAAGATCCACACAATGCACGCCAAGAGCCTGTTGATCGAGATCGGCAGCGAGGACCCCACAGTGGACATGCGCCAGGGTGTGCTCTTGTACAACTATGCACGCCGCGCCGGCAAGGACGTCGTTATGCTGAACTATCCGGGCGAAGGTCACGGCCTGACCAAGCGGGAGAATGCCGTGGACTATGAACGGCGCATCCTGCAGTGGTTCGCCCACTATCTCAAGGGAGAGCCCGCGGAGAAGTGGATCACCGACGGACAGACTTGGCTCGACCGCAAGAAGATTCTTGACGCAAACAAATAGCCATCCAGCGACGGACAGAACAGACAGATGAAACGGCTTCCCGCGACACTCGGCGACCTCAAACGATCACGATCTGGGGCGTTCGCCCGATCGGTCAAGGATGAGGTCCGTGCGAACCTGATCGCGCGGCTCAAGGCGGGGGGTCCGGTCTTCCCGGGGATTGTCGGATATGACGATTCGGTGGTGCCGCAGATCGTCAATGCCCTGCTTTCGCGCCATAACTTCATCCTCCTCGGGCTGCGCGGGCAGGCGAAGTCGCGCATCCTGCGGGCGCTGACCACGCTGCTCGACGATGCCATCCCGGTGGTGGAGGGAAGCGAAGTCAACGACTCGCCCTTTGCACCGATTTCAAAGTTTGCGAGGGAGCGTATTGCCGCAGGTGGCGACGACACGCCGATCGCCTGGGTAGGGCGCGAGAACCGATACATCGAAAAGCTGGCGACGCCGGACGTGACGGTTTCCGACATCATCGGTGACCTTGACCCGATCAAGGCCGCCCGCGGAGGGCATGTGCTCTCCGACGAACTGACGATCCACTACGGAATGCTGCCGCGGGCCAACCGGGGCATCTTCGCGCTGAACGAACTGCCGGATCTGGCCGGCAAGGTGCAGGTCGGGCTCTTCAACATCATGCAGGAAGGGGATGTCCAGATCAAAGGATATCCCGTGCGGCTCAAGCTCGACGTACTCCTCTGCTTCACGGCGAATCCCGAGGATTACACCGCGCGCGGCAAGATCATCACGCCACTCAAGGACCGGATCGGAAGTGAGATCGTGACGCACTACCCGGAAGAGGTGGAACTGGGCGTGGAGATCACGCGCGCAGAGTCGTGGACGGATCGCGGCACGGCGCCCCGCATCTCGCCGCTGCTCGAGGAACTCGTGGAGCGGATCGCATTTGAGGCGCGCACCGACAAGCGCATCGACCGGCGGTCGGGTGTTTCGCAACGGATGCCGATTACGGCGATGGAGAATGTGGTGTCGAACGCCGAGCGACGCGCACTGCGGAGCGGCGAAGACGACGTGGTTCCGCGGCTCGACGATGTGTACGCCGCCCTGCCGGCGATCACCGGCAAGCTCGAACTCGAATACGAGGGCGAACTGGTTGGCGGCGCGAACATCGCCCGCGAACTCATCCGGCGGGCTGCCGACGCCACCCTGCGTTCACACGCACCGCACGCGGACACGGACGCCACGGTGATGTGGTTCGATGCCGGGGCCGCGCTGCAGGTTGCCGACGACGCCAGCGCGAGTGTGCTTCGGCAGGCTTTCGACACCGTGCCGGGCCTCACGGCACTTGTCGTCGAGCACCAGTTGGCGCCACAGGACGACGATGCACTTTTCACATTCGCCTGCGAACTGGTGCTCGAAGCGCTTGTGGCACGCCGCAAGATTTCACGCAACGAGCGCGGACGGTACGGACGCGCCCGCGATGAGCAGTCGCGTCGCCGGCGCGCCGACGAACCACCCGATGATATGACCGCGTAGGACTACCGACAGGAGATCACCAATGCGACGAATCCACGCTGGTGCGGTGTTTGCCTTCCTCAGCGCGACTGTGTCCCTCGGCGCACAGCAGGCGCCCGAGCCATTCAAGGTTGGCACGCTCTCGCAGAATGGCCGACCGTTCGTTGGAGTCGTGGTCCGCGACACGATAGTGATCGATCTCAACGCGGCGAACACGGCCGTGCGGACCCCCGCGTCGACAATTGGTTCGGTTGACGGAATGAAGGACCTGATTGCGCGTTACGATGGCGGAGTCAAGGCACGCATTGTGGAACTCATCCGCGCAGCCAACCTGGGCGGCGGGCAGCGACCGGCGTGGGTACACAACCTCCGGACGCTCAAGGTGCTCCCGCCGATCATGTACCCGACGACGATGCTGAACGTGGCGGTCAACTACGCCGAGCATGATATCGAGATGGCGCGTGGCCGAATCGGCACGGCGAATCCGCCAACCGCCGGGCGTGCG
Source organism: Gemmatimonadota bacterium (assembly GCA_031127185.1). Taxonomy (GTDB): domain Bacteria; phylum Gemmatimonadota; class Gemmatimonadetes; order Gemmatimonadales; family Gemmatimonadaceae; genus Fen-1231. Next base: position 6,957 of record JARIET010000137.1, read on the forward strand.
CTGCCAAATACGTCGAGTTCAACGGGCATTTGGGAGCGCGCTGCCGATGACTGGCGCTGGAATCCCTACATGTTCATGAAGGCGCCAGGGGTGATTGTCGCCGACGGCGAGGATGTTCGGATTCCCGTTGGCCGCACCCAGATTGAGTGGGAGTGCGAGCTCGGCGTCGTGATCGGCAAGACCACCAACCGGCCAGGGATTGCGGGGGCGATGGACCAGATTTTCGGCTACACCCTGGAGAACGACATGTCAGACCGCGGAGGGCGGGGTGACACGCGCAGTGGCTCGGATTGGGTCATTGCGAAGAACCACGACACGTTTGCGCCGATGGGCCCGTTCATCACGCCGAAGGAGTTCGCCCCGGACGTGAAGCGACTGAAGATGACGTTCGTGCTCAACGATCAGGTACTGCAGGAAGGAACGACGGCGCAGATGATCCACGACGTGGCGGAAATCGTTGCCTACGCCGGCAACATCATGACACTGCGCCCCGGAGACGTGCTAGCGACGGGAACCCCGCCGGGCGTGGGGTCGGCGCGCAACCCACCGGTGCTGCTCAAGGCCGGCGATCGGATGTCGTGCACGTACGAGGGAATCGGCACCCT
>JARIET010000138.1 GCA_031127185.1 Gemmatimonadota bacterium
GCCGCGCGGCGAACCAGTCCTTGATGTACGCCACGAGGTCGCTGGTGGGCGCCCCCGGCCCGAAGAGCTTCCCTACCCCCATGGCAGCGAGGGCATTCATGTCTTCCTGCGGGATGATTCCGCCACCGGTCAGGAGCAAGTCGTCCCGCCCTTCCGCGCGCAACAATTCCAGGACTCGCGGAAAGAGCGTCATGTGCGCCCCGGAAAGGATCGAGAGGCCTACGACGTCCACATCCTCCTGGATCGCGGCGGAGGCAATCATCTCGGGCGTTTGGTGCAGACCCGTATAGATGACCTCCATGCCGGCATCGCGGAGCGCGGCGGCAACCACCTTTGCACCGCGGTCGTGGCCATCAAGGCCGGGCTTGGCAACCAAAACGCGAATGGGACGTGGCATGGCGGGGAAATCTAGTTAGAAGAACACCGGTTCCCGATACGCACCAAAGACATCCTCCAGCGCGGCACGAATCTCATACAGCGTGCAGTAGCAACGCGCGCAGTCCAGGATGAACGGAACCACGTTTTCCTTGCCGCGAGCAGCCTGGCGCAAGCGATCGAGCCGTGCGGTACAGAGGGCATTGTCGCGCGAGGCCCGAAGCGCCTGCAGTTTGGCGGCCTGCTCCTTCGCGGCCTCCTCGTCGATCTTCAGCAGCGGAATCTCGAGCGATTCGTCCGTCACGAACTCGTTCACACCAACGATCACGCGCCGATGCTGCTCGATCTCCCACTGCTGGCGAGCCGCGCTCTCGGCAATCCGGCGCTGCAGCCAACCGAGTTCCAGCGCCTTCACCACGCCGCCAACACCGTCAATTTCCGCAAAGAGCACCTCGGCCTGGCGCTCCAGATCGTCGGTGAGCTTTTCGACGTAGTATGAGCCGCCGAGTGGATCACTCACGTTCGGCACGCCAGTTTCATACGCAAGCACCTGCTGCGTGCGCAGCGCGACTTGCACGGCCTGCTCAGTAGGAAGCGCGAGCGTTTCGTCCATGGAGTTCGTGTGCAGCGACTGCGTGCCGCCGAGGGCCGCAGCCAGCGCCTGGTACGCCACGCGCACCACGTTGTTCATCGGCTGCTGCGCGGTCAGTGTCACCCCGGCCGTCTGCGAGTGGAAGCGCATCATCCACGACTTGGGGTCCTTTGCTTGGTAGCGTTCCCGCATGTGGCGCGCCCAGATCCGGCGAGCGGCGCGCAGCTTGGCGATTTCCTCGAAGAAGTCGTTGTGGACATCCCAGAAAAACGAAAGCCGCGGAGCAAAGTCGTCCACGGCCAGGCCTCTGGCGATGCCCCGCTCCACGTAGGTGAACCCGTCGGCGAGCGTGAAGGCGAGTTCCTGTGCCGCGGTCGCGCCCGCTTCGCGAATGTGGTAGCCTGAAATGGAAATCGTGTTCCACTGCGGCGCATGTTCCGCGCCCCACTCGAACATGTCCACGATGAGGCGCAGCGCGGGCTCGATGGGGAAGCACCAGGCGTGCTGCGCCATGTACTCCTTCAGGATGTCGTTCTGCACCGTGCCACGGAGCTTCTCGGCACTGACGCCCTGTCTTTCCGCCGCAGCGATGTAGAAGCACCAGAGGATGATCGCCGGGCCATTGATGGTCATCGACGTGGACACGTCGCCGAGTGGGATGCCCTCGAAGAGCGTTTCCATGTCCGCGAGCGAGCTGATCGCGACGCCGCATTTGCCGACTTCGCCTTCCGACCGCGCGTGATCGGAGTCGTAGCCCATCAGCGTCGGGAAGTCGAAGGCGACAGACAGTCCCGTCGTGCCATGCTCGAGAAGGAACTTGTACCGCTCGTTGGTCTCCTTCGCGGAGCCAAAGCCCGCAAACTGGCGCATCGTCCACAGGCGACCGCGGTACCCGGTGGGATGGATGCCGCGCGTGTACGGCCAGTTGCCCGGAGTCTCCAGCGCTGTCCCAGCCGAACCCTCGAGATCGAGGGCCGTGTAGAGCGGCGCCACTTCGTGCGCCGAGTTGGTGTAGTTCAGGTCGCGAACCTTGCCGGCCGAATATCGGGACCTCCAGTCGGCAACTTCAGCGCGCAGTGCGTCCAGTTCGGCCTGCAAGGCGGTCATCGCGCCGTCGATGTCGCTCATCCGACCTTCTACACCTGTCATCTGGAAGCTCCCGTCAGGAGTGCCCCACTCTTTGCCAACAGCGCGTCGGCCACCGCAAATGGAGACCGTCGCCCCTCTTCAACGTCTACGAGCTGCCCGTCGAGCCAACCATTCGTCGGCGCATCGAGCCAGAGACGCCGCCGCACCCGATCTTCGACCACGTCCACGATTCGTTGACGCACCCGCGCGCGTCGGCGCCGCACCAACATGCCGCTCTGCTCAAGATAGGCAAAATGGCGGTCGAGCGCGGTGACAAGCTCAGGCAAACCGATCGCCGTTGTGCCCACGGCTTGAATGACCGGTGGCGTCCACCGCTCTGCGCTTGCAGCGGCGGCAGCCTGGCGCGCCGCCTTCGCCGGGTTCGCAATGCGCCGTAGATCCACGCCGTGGTGGGCCGGGTCCTCCCCGAGCGCGTTCCCGCCACGCAACCCCAGCATGACCTCGAGGTCGTGCTTGACGCGGTCCGCGCCCGGACGGTCGGACTTGTTCACCACAAACAGGTCAGCGATTTCCATCAGTCCGGCTTTCATCGTCTGGATGGAGTCGCCCGATTCGGGCACCAACACCACAACGCTTTGGTCGGCCGTGCGAGCGATATCGAGTTCACTCTGTCCCACGCCGACCGTCTCTATCAAGACGCGGTCCATTCCGAAGGCGTCGAGGACGTCTGACAGTTCGCGAGTCGTTCCGGCCAGACCGCCAAGGGAGCCGCGGGTCGCCATGGACCGAATGAACACGCCGGGGTCGAGGGCGATGGCTTCCATGCGCACGCGATCGCCCAACAATGCACCGCCAGTGAACGGCGACGTGGGATCCACAGCGACGATTCCCACGCGCAGCCCGGCCGCACGATAGAGCCCCGCGAGCAAGGTGGTCAGCGTGCTCTTCCCCGCACCTGGCGGCCCGGTAATGCCGATGCGTCGCGCGCGCCCCGTGGCGCTGTGCAGTTCGCTGAGGAGTCGGTCGTAGCCAGGACGCGCGTCCTCGACGATGCTCATTGCGCGCGCCAGCGCCGCGCGCTTGCCTGCGCGAAACGCCTCGATCAAACCATCGATGTTGTCGCTCACGCCGTCCCGCCGGGTTCGTCGTGTTCGTCGCCAATCTCCCCGACCAGTTCTTCCACCAGATCCTCGAGCGTGATGATCCCGACCAGATCGCCATCCGCGGCGTGTACCACAGCCAGATGACGATGGTCCCTGAGCATGCGTCGCATCACCACGCCGCAAGGCTCGTCAGGCATTGCGGCGGCTGCCGGGCGCAAGGACACGAGCGGCTCGCGCGGGTGATCGAGTACGTCGAGTGCATGCACCATCCCGAGCACCTCGCGTCCGTCATTCCCGATGACCGGCACCCGTGTGTACCCGGACTGCGCGACGGCCTGCGCGAGGTCGTCGGGCGGCAGCGATGATGCGACCATGGTCACGCGCGCGCGCGGCGTCATTGCGTCGCGCACTTTCTTCTCGCCGAACTCTACGACCCCGCTGATGATCTCTGACTCCGCCGCCTCACCGATCCCCTCCATCTCCGCCTCGCGGAGAAGGTCCTCGAGCGGATCTGTCGGGGCGGGCGCCGGCGATGCAGCATCGCGCACGATCAACGGCCGGACCACCCGTGCGCCGAATCCCAGGATGGGGCCAAACAGGATATTGAGCAACTTGAGCAGCGGCATCAGCGCCGGCACGCACACCGTGGCCCAACGGCGGGCGATGGCGCGCGGGATGAGCTGCCCGCCGACCAACAGCGCCAGCGCGGCGATGACCACGTGCTGAACCAGCCGGGCGCTGTCCTCGCGGAACGCGAGCATCGCGCCCATCGCGAATACCACCGACGCGATCCCGGTTCCGGCAGCGAGGAGGTATTGATGTGGGCGCCCCAATGCCGGTGCCGCCTGGTCCGTCTCTCCGGCGATCTGCCGCTCCGCCCAGTGACGCAGCCAGATTCGGCTTACGCTGCGCAGGGCCGTTGCCGCGGCTGTCATCGCGGCGACCACCAAGGTCAGGGCGACCACGAGCGCGAATGAGTTCATCCGCCGATTCCAGCCTTTCCAGACGCGCCCGCTTGCACCCGCTCCACGCGCACACGCTCGATCCGGCGGCGCGCGACGCGCTCCACGGTCAACCTGTGTGCGCCGACATGGAGCACGTCGCCCGGTTTGGGCACGCCACCGACGACCGCGTAGACCAGACCGCCTACCGTGTGCACATCATCGCGCGAAAAGTCATCACCGGTCAACTCATTCAACTCATCGATCGTGACACGTGCGGACACGGAGACGATGCCGGTGGCATCGCGGCGCACCTCAGGTTCCTCCACATCGTGCTCATCCCGAATGTCCCCGACGATCACTTCGAGCGCGTCTTCCAGGGTAACGATGCCGGCTGTTCCGCCGAACTCGTCCACCACGACCGCCATATGACGGCGGGTCGCACGAAACTCCTTGAGCTGTTCGTCCACCGGTTTCGTCGCCGGGATGAACTGCGCCGGGCGCACGACTGAACGCCAGCCTGCGGCCATTTCCCCACCGGCCAGCACCGGCGCGAGCAAGTCCTTGGCGTGGAGAATCCCCACGACATTGTCGATGCTGCGCTCGTAGACGACGTAGCGCGCATGACGGGAGGCCCGGATCCGCGCGATCACCGTATCCCAGTCCCAGGAGTGATCGACCCCGACGACATCGACGCGCGGCACCATGATGTCCTGCACCGTGGTGTCACCCAGCGAGAAGACGCCACGGAGGAGGCGTTCATCGTCCGTGGAGACCCCCGCCTCGGCAGCGACGACTTCGCGAAACTGCTCCACACTCGTCTCGCGCCCGGCATCGCTGTCGGCGGGGGTCGGCAGGAGTGCATCGAGCATCCGGTCGGCCGCTGCACCAAGCGCCACCACCGGCCCCAGCAGGTTCTCTACCGCGATGATTCCGCTGTACGCGCGCAGCACCCCCTGCTCCGCCTCGATGTCTCCGGCAGCCCGAGCGCCGCTCTCAGCAAGGACAACAATCAGGATGCCCGCAATGAGCACCAGCGGCGCGAGCTGCACCGGAGGCACAGCCGATGCCTTGAGCGCTGCCACCGCTGCCGCACCCGCCAGCAGCTGCGAAAGGATCCGCCCAAAGGCGAGGGCGCGGTGCGCCACCTCACGACGCTCAACAAGTGCCGTTACCTCCGGGCTCGAAGGCGGAGACTCGTCGTCAACGGCGAGCAGCGCGCCGTCCGCAAAGGCACAAAACGCCGCCGCGAGCGTCGCGATAACTGCGAGTGCGGCCAGGAGCAGTGTCACGATCGCCCTGACCGGGCCAGTTGCGCCACGAGCCGTTCCTGGCGGCGCCACATGGTCGACTCGAGTCGCGCCGCACCATCTGGATGGTCATATCCCAGCGTGTGCAATACTCCGTGCACGACGAGTCGCGTCATCTCGTCGCGCACGGAGACATGATGTTCGCGTGCCGAGAGGCGTGCGGCACCGGGAGCGATATAGACGTCGCCGGCGCGTCGGCCCGCCACGCCGTTGAGCGGAAAGGCGATGACATCGGTGAGATAGCGTCTCCGCAGAAACCGCGCGTTGAGCGCGCGCATTCGGTCATCGGAGACGAGCGTCACCGAGAGTTCAAACGCCGCGACCCGCTCGGCACGCAGCACCGCACGAGCGACCCGGTCAATCGCGGACGCTGCGATGCCGCCGCGGCCGCCGTCACGCGCCACATGAACATGGACGCCTGCCGGCACCGCCACGCGTCGCGCCCCGCGCAGCGTCCGCCCGCGCGTGGTTTTGCCGCTCACGCGGCGCAACCTCACGCTCCGGTGTCCGCGTCCGTGGCGTAGGCGCGGACGATGTCGCGGACAATCCGATGACGAATGATGTCGGACTCAGAGAGATAGTGAAACGAGATCCCTTCGATTCCGGGAAGGATCCGCTCCACCTGAAAGAGGCCGCTGTCGTCGCGGCTCGGCAGATCCACCTGCGTCTTGTCACCCGTGATCACGGCGCGCGAATTCACGCCGAGCCGGGTGAGGAACATCTTCATCTGGGCGCGCGTCGCGTTCTGCGCTTCATCGAGGATCACGAACGCATCCGCCAACGTGCGTCCGCGCATGTATGCCAGCGGTGCAATCTCGATCACGCGCGTTTCGATCGACTTCTGCACGCGCTCGGCCGGCATCATGTCTTCGAGCGCGTCGTAGAGTGGACGGAGGTACGGATCCACTTTCTGCTGCATGTCGCCGGGCAGGAAGCCAAGTGACTCGCCAGCCTCGACGGCCGGACGCGCGAGCACGATGCGCTTAACGCGCTTGCGCATCAGGGCATCGACCGCAGCCGCCACCGCGAGGTACGTCTTGCCCGTGCCAGCCGGCCCGATACCGATGACCACATCGTAATCCAGCATGGCCTGCAGGTAGGCGGACTGCGCTGTGGTCTTGCCTTGCACCACTCTCCGCACGCCCGGGAGGACGAGCCGCGGACCGTTACTTGAGTCGGCGCTCACGTCCAGAGAAAAGCGAACGATGTCATCAGGCTCGATCACTTCGCGTCGGCGAGCGGCATCGATCATTCGCTGGGCCACCGGCGCGGCCTTGTCCACGGCTCCCGGTGTGCCGCTCAGCACGAGCGTTTCGGCGCGAAGCGTGGCTCGGACGCCAAACTGCTTCTGCAGTTCCAGCAAATTCCCGTCGCCAACGCCCGCCAGGGTCAGCAGATCCGCGCCTTCGGTGACCAGTCGCGCCACGCCTCCGTCAACGGCGGGTGCCGTTCCTACTCCATCACTCATCAGGACTCCCGTACCCGCAGGTGCAATTCGTCGAGGTCGGCGAGGGGGACGGCGGTCGGCGCATTCTCAAAGAGCGCGCGCGCCGCGGTTGTTTTTGGGAAGGCAATCACGTCGCGCAGGGATGGCGCGCCAGAAAGCAGCATCGCGATGCGATCGAAACCGAAGGCGATGCCGCCGTGCGGAGGGGCACCCGATCGCAACGCCTCCAACAGGAACCCGAACCTGCGCTCCTGGTCGGCAGGGTCGCCAATCCCGAGCAAGCCGAACATTCGCGACTGCATCGCCGGGTTACTGGTGCGAATGCTGCCGCCGCCGAGCTCCGTGCCGTTCAGCACGACGTCGTAGGCGAGCGCCCGCCAGCGTTCGGGAGCATCGGGAAACGCTGCGACGTCCGCCGGGTCGGGCGATGTGAAGGGATGGTGCACCGCGGCAAGCGCGCCGGAGACCGGGTCCTTGTCGAACATGGGGAACTCGGTGACGATGACAAACTCGCGCGCTGCGGCCTCTACAATGCCCAGTCGCTGCGCGCACTCCTGTCGCACGCGGTCGAGCGCCGGATTCGAAGTGCGGTCGGCGCCGGCCACAAAGAGGGCGAGCGCGCCTTCCGGCAGCGCGTCGAACGCGTTCGATC
>JARIET010000139.1 GCA_031127185.1 Gemmatimonadota bacterium
GCCTCACCGACCCGAATGGTGCCATACGCAATGCGGGTGCCCGTGCTGTTCCACGTTGGTGAGAGCGCACCGGCCGTGCCCGGAATCGGCCGGAGATTCGCTCCGTCGGAATCAACCGACCAGATTTGTTCACTACGGGAGAACAGAATCCGCGTGCTGGAAATGCCGCGTTGTCCGAGCACAGACCACTCGGCTGAATCGGCCACGACATGCACCACCTGCCGCCAGTCCCCCGTGAGCGCAGGCGTCGGCAGCGCAATGTCCATCACGGAAATCACCCGCTTCCCCGCTACCTCGTGCACGGCCACGTGCAGCGAACCGCCGGGCGTCACCGATGCCTGGACCACGGCCACGGCGTTCAGCTTGGCGTAGAGCTCGTAGTTCAGTGCGCCTGCAGGGGCCTCGGCGCTATCGGGAGCGATCACCGTGATGCGATTGCTGTTCTCGAAGTCGCGCACAAGCATCGCGCGTACGCTGTCGGCGTTCGCGCCAGTCACGGGCGTCACTGCGATCCCGGGTTTTCCGCTGCGATCGTACGTCAGGCCAATCCGCACGCCCTGGGCTGCGGTGTCCTGCGCGCCGGCGACCGCCGCGCACAACAAAACGGCGAGGCTGCCGAGTCCAATCGAACGATGTGAGAGCGGCTGCAAAGTCATCGGAGAATCTTGGGGTCAAAGCTGAAGATCACTGGGAGCACGTCGTCGGGGAATTCCGCCGGCAGCGGACCGAACTTGCCGGACTTCCCGGCCACTTCCACTGCGGCCAGACAGCTCTGGTCGAATGCGTACGCGCCACTCGTCTTCAAGAGCCGGATTCCCGATACCGTGCCGTCGCGGCGTACGAGGAAGGTCACATCAGCCGTCAACGTGGCGGCGTTCCGCGGCGCCTCGAATTGCAGCGCGATCTGCCGCACAATGTTCGTGAGGTACCCCGGAAACGGGAACGCGATACCGACGGTGTTCACGTTGGCGACATCCGTGCCCTTGCCGCCTTCCGGGCCCCCGCCAGCCTTTGGAGGCGCCTTGCTGGCGACCGGCGTCGACTTGGCCGTGAGATTCGGCGTCGCTGCCTTGGCCTGCTTCTGCGTGCGGGGCCCAGCCTTGGTGTCGAGGGTCCGCTTCGTCTCAGGTGCCGCTGGGGCCTTTGTCGGCGCGGCCGGAGCCGGCGCGTCCGTTACGGCGCCCTCGGCGCGCGGACCAGCCGGCGCTGCGATCAGCTGCACCTGATACATCGGGGGCTGCGCGCGCGTCGCGCCACTTGCGCCCACGAGGAAGTAACTGAGCGCAGCGACGTGCAACACCGCCGACGAAATGATCGGCAGCGTCAACGACGACTGTGGTGCCGGCAACGCGTTCACCGAACGCTCACTTCGACACATCCTCCGGCTCGGCAACGATCGCGACATTGGTCACACCGGCATTCATCACGATGGCGAAAATCTGGGCCACCAGGCCGTAGCGCGCGTTCTGATCGCCGCGGATGTACACGCCGCCGTTTGGCTTCCTCGACATCATGGCCTTGAAGCTCGCGCGGAACTCGGAAAGAGAGACCGGCGTGTTATCCACGAAGATCCGGCCGTCGCGCGTGATGCTGATGGTCATCCCGTCCTTGGACTCCAGCGCTCGCGCCTCGGCCTTGGGCAGCTGCAGGTCAACTCCGCCCTGCATGATCGGCGCCGTGATCATGAAGATCACCATCAGCAGCATCATCAGGTCAATCAGTGAGACGACATTGACTTCCGCCGATAACGGCGTGCGATCGCCCCGCGAACGCCGCCTCAAATGCGTCCCTCGCGCGCCAGCAGAGCGATCAATTCAGCGCCGAATCGATCGAGTTCGCCGTCCATGCGGTTGAGGCGCGAGGCGAAGAGGTTGTAGCCGAACACGGCCGGCACCGCGACCGCGAGTGCCGCTGCAGTCGCGATCAGCGCTTGTGCAATACCAGGCGCCACTGCCGTGAGGTTCCCCGCCCCTTGCGCCGCGATCCCTGTAAATGCGTCGATGACGCCCAAAACGGTGCCGAACAGGCCAAGCAGCGGGCTGGCCGAGCCGATGATGGCGAGCGACGGCACGTAGTGGCCCAGGCGGTCGCGCTCGACCGTGAACTCAGCCTCCATCACAAGGTGGAGCGCCTCGACCTGCGCGGCGTTCAGCCGCGTGCGTTGCACTTCGGCGCCATCGAGCGACAGCGGTCGAAGTTCAGCAAGAAAGTCCACCGCGCGCGCCACGACGCGCGCGTGCGGGCTGGGTGGCGAGCGCTTTGCCAGCGCCGCAGCCTGCTCCAACTTGGCACATCTCTGGAATTCTGCGATGAACCCTTTTGCGCCAGTCGCGACCCGCCGAAACTCGAGCCACTTGGCCAGCATCACCGCCCAGCTCAACAGGGACAAGAGCGCGAGGATGCCAAGCACAAACTTCGCCGACAGCGGAGAACTCAGGATGAGTTCCATTGGAGTGCTGGGAATGGCGCCGCCGGCCTGAAGGATCATGGAAACGTTGGTCGAATAAAGGATGTAGACGTTCAATTGGTGGTGTTGTCGCGGAACCATTCATAGGTCTCCCGCAGGCCCGCCTCGAGCGGCACCTCCGGCATCCAACCGAGCACGCGAGCCGCCTTCTCAATCCGGACGAACGATCGTTGCTGTTCGCCTGGCCTCGCGGGCGCGTGGTTCACGGGCGACGCCACGCCGGACGCGCGCTGCAAGGTTGCCGCCAGGTCGAGCACTGACGTGGGAATGCCGGTTCCAATATTGCAGGCGCGGTCGTCGAGTCGGCCTGCCGGAGGGATCGGTCGCGTCGCGGCGGCAACATTGGCCCGGGCCACATCTTTCACGGAGACGTAGTCCCGGGTCTGCCGGCCATCACCAAAAACGGTCAGTGCCTGTCCGGCCAACAGCCGCTGACAGAAGATTGCGACCACACCTGCTTCGCCATGAGGATCCTGCCGGGGGCCGTACACATTCGCATAACGCAGCGCCATCACATCGAGTCCGTGCACGCGTCCGTAGTATGACAGGTAGTACTCCACCGAAAGCTTGGCGATCCCGTACGGCGACTCGGGATCCTTTGGCATGGCCTCATCGCTCGGAGGCTGGACGAAGTCGCCATAGATCGCGCCGCCGGTCGATGAAAAGATGAACCGCGGAGGCCGCGATGCCGCGCGCGCGGCCTCGAGCAGGTTCAAGGTCCCAAGAACGTTGCAAGCGGCATCGGCCACCGGATCGGAGACGCTCTTCCGCACGTCGATCTGCGCAGCCAGATGGCAGACGACGTCGAATCCGCCATTCCGGACAAGCTCCGCTGAGTCGGCCGACCGTATGTCGCCCTCGACGAACGTGGCTGCCCCGGGGATGTTTGTCCGTCGTCCCGTCGACAGGTCGTCGAGCGCAGTCACGCGGAATCCGGACGCGATCAGCGCGTCGGCCACGTGCGAGCCGATAAAGCCCGCCCCCCCGGTCACGAGCGCCCGCAACGGTGCCACTACGTACCCCTCGCGCGTCGCGCTTCGGAGGTACCACCTGTCCGCCGCGCCGACGCTGGCATCAGGCGTCGCTCAGGGCATCTTGGCCGAGACTTGCGCCCGAACTCCAGGCGCCACGCCGGCCGCGCGTGCGTCAATGATGATGCCGGATGCGCCCCACTTGGTCACACGTGTCACCTGGGCCACGGCGATCTCTTCGTCCGCGTTGGCGTCCGGCGCATTGCCGGCCCGTGACAGGCGGAGCGACAGCTGGTCGCCGGGAACGAGGCCCTGCGCTGAAGTCGCGGCGAAAATCACGCTGTGGCCTTCATTCACGAGTGCCGGCGAGCCGTATACCCAGACGACCCGTGTGGCGATGCCGAACTCGACGCGCGTCGGATAGACGTTTGCCGCCATTGCCAGCGTATCAAGTGCGACCAGGCCCTGCGCGGTAAAGACATCCTCAAACTTGTGTGTCAACGTGCCCGTGGCATGCGTGCTGTCCGATGCCGAGACGATGCTCACGACGCCGGTGGGAATAACAACCTGGCCCTGACCCTGAATGACCGGGCCGAGCCGGTACGTCATCAAGCGCAGACCCTGCGTGGGCTGCATTCCTTGCGGCATGGTCAGGAGCACCTGCTCCCGCAGCTGAATCGGACGCAGCGAGGCCGTCAGCGCCAGGCTGATGGGCTCGGCGGTGCCGTCGAGGCGGCCAGATCCGACCGGCCCGCCCACGTCCCACATGAACGGGGCGGTGATGTAGTCGCCGGAGCGGACTGCGGTCCGGCTGACCGTGGAAAGCAGCGCACTCGGGCCAGCGCGCTGGGCGCGGTAGCGATCGGGGTTGAAGACCGTCATCGCCTCGCGGGCGTCAGCACCTTCGGCACGCGGAAGTCCCGGTTCTGGCAGTGACGACGGAGCGGTCGCTGATCCGCCAGGGAGCCTGAACACCTGGTCCGGATAGATCCAGTGCGGATCCTTGATCAGTTCCTTGTTGAGTTGATAAATCTGCGGCCACTGGTACGCATCACCGAGGTAGGTCGCGGCGAGGTCCCACAGCGTGTCTCCCTTCTTCACCGTGTGCGTGGCCGGCCGCTCAACCGGAGCCTGCGCATGTGCGGCGGCGACCCCGAAGCCCGCCGTGGCGGCGGCTGCGAGGGCGATGCGTGCGGACAATCGGAAATGTGGCATGTGATCCGATGGTGAACGGGACGCGAACCAACGCCCGGCGCAAGCCGGGCCTGTCGCTACGATAGAGGACGAGCGGCCGCTGCAGGTGGAAACATGGGCTCGGCGAGGGGTGAAAGACAGAGGGCGGCCCCCACTGCGGCCGCCCCCCGGCAACGTGCAATCCGGCGTGCCCGGCGCCGCATAGGCGGCTTAGAACGGGAGGTCGTCGTCCTCAGGCTCGAGGGCATTCGGGAACTCCTCGAAGTCGCCTCCCTTGCCTCCCGCCGCTGCCTTGGCTCGCGCCGGTGCAGCACCTTCGTTGTCCCCGGCGGCACCACCGGCCCGTCCGCCAAGCAGCAGAATCTCACGCACGTTGATCTCGGTCACATAGCGCGTCTGGTTCTCCTTGTCCTGGTACTGGCGGTACTCGATCCGCCCCTCGACGTAGAGCTTGTCGCCCTTCTTGACGTAGCGCTCAACGATGTCGGCGAGACCGGTGCCGCGCGACCCCTGGTTCCACGCGATGCACTTGTGCCACTCCGTCTTCTCCTGCTTCTCCCCGGACGCCGAGTTCCACTGCCGCGTCGTGGCAAGCGAGAAGTTCGCCACCTTGTTGCCGCCCGTTGTCGTCCGGATTTCGGGATCGTTCCCGAGGTTCCCGATCAACGTCACCTTGTTCAAGCTCCGGCTCACAACTCCTCCTGGAAATGGGTACGGCAACAAGCTCAATCTACTGGACGCCGGGTGCGTCACCAATCTGTTGCCCGAAACATCATGCGATTGCAGGCGCGGGGCGCCGCATCACGATTGCGTCCTCGTCGGGCAGGCGATAGTAGGCGCGGCGACGGGAGACGTCGCAGAACCCCTTGGCGCCGTACAACGCACGCGCCGCAACATTGGACTCGCGGACTTCGAGATAAATCGCCGCCGCGCCGGCATGTTCCGCCACGGCCAGCAAATGATCCACCAGCGCTGCGCCGATGCCACGGCGGCGCGCGTCGGGTGCCACGGCCACATTGGCGATTTCCGCCTCGTCCGCCGCAGCGACGAGAATGCCAAAACCCACCGGCGTGTCTGCCGCGTCCGCGGCCACGATGACGGTGGCGGCACCGGCGAGGATCAAATCGCGGAATCCCACCCGCTTCCACGGATCGGTGAACGACGCCACCTCGATCGCATGAATCGCGTCAACGTCTGCAGCACGGGCCGTGCGAATCACCACGCCTGGGTCCGTCACGTCGCGAGCGGCCGTCCGTGCGCCGCCTCCCACTTGACCTGCGCCTCGGCGAGACGCCCGTAGATCGGCTCCCAACCGTCGAGTGGAACGGGACCGGCGGCGAGCACTGCATCGAGCAGGCGCAACACGCCGCGTGCGTGCGGCGCAGCGGCTGGCGACTCCAGTGGGCCAATGGCGCGAGCGGCAAGGGTGGCGACGAGCGGCTGCACGTCCCCCGCCGGCATCCGCAGACCACTTGGCGGCTGCAACCCGTCGAGCGCGAGGCCGTCGGGAGCCAGCGGGGTTATTGCACCATGCACATCGACCGCGAGTGGCAGCACATACCGCTCGCCGCGCATGGCGTCGAGCACGGCCAGATACCGGCCGGCAGCCAGGTCGCGCGCTCCTGCCACAACGAGCGCCAGCGACGAGACCGCATACAGGGGCACGTCGTTGCCAAAGGCGATGCCCTTGGCGATGGCGCCTGCGATGCGCAGGGACGTGAAGCTCCCCGGCCCCTCACCGCAGACCACGCGCCTGACATCAGCCACAGATGCGCCGGCGTCGCGGAGCGCGTCGATCACCGCGGGCATCAGGCGTTCCTCGGTTTCGCCGCGCATGGCCACCGTGCGCTCGGCCACGAGTGTTCCGTCACGGAGCACGGCCACACTTCCGTCGTACGTCGAGGCGTCGAGCGCGAGTGTGATCCCCGCCGTGCTCACGACAGGCGTCACCACGCGATCCGCCGTCGGTCCGGATCGCCGTCGACATGCGAAAGCGCAATGCGTCTTGCGTAGTCGGGAAGCGCGATTTCAGCCCGCTCGGGCCACTCGACCAGCACGATCGCGCGAGCGTCAAGCATCTCGTCCCAACCGAGATTCGTCAGTTCGGCCGGCGAGTTGAGGCGATAGAGATCGAGGTGGAAGACCGGCGACACGCCGCCCCGGTAGTCGTGCACGAGCGCGAACGTTGGGCTCGTCACCGGATCGGTGATTCCGAACCCGGCGCAGATGGCCTGCACGAGCGTGGTCTTTCCCGCCCCCAGGTCGCCGGAGATCGCGAACACCTCGGGGGCGACGAGGGATGCCCCGACCTGGCGGCCCCACGCGACGAGTTCGTCGCGCGTGAGCTGGAGCGTTCCGTGCGTCATCGCGATGCGGGGCGCCTGCCGTGCAGGCGCGACCCCTGTCGTTTCTCGCCGCGCTTGCCATCCATCGCCGCGCGGACGTCGAACAGTTCATCGCGCAACCTCGCCGCCGTCTCGAAGTCGAGCGTCTTCGCCGCCTCGCGCATCTCGGACTCGAGCCGTGAGATCAGGCCCGGAAGGTCGTCGGTTCCGTAGTGCGCAGCAGCCTCCGCCACCTTCTTTTGTTTCCTGCGTCCATCGCGATCTGCCTCGTACGCCTCACGCGTGTCGCGCGCATCGGCGACGCGCGTGATGAATCGCACCTGATCCACGCTCTTGATCACGCCCTGCGGGGTGATGCCGTGTTTCAGGTTGTGTTCCACCTGAATCGCGCGGCGCCGGCCGGTTTCGTCCATCGCGCGCTGCATGGACCCCGTGATCCGGTCCGCGTAAAAAATCGCGCGCCCGTTGACGTGCCGTGCGGCACGCCCGACAGTCTGGATGAGCGAGCGCTCGCTCCGGAGGAATCCTTCCT
>JARIET010000140.1 GCA_031127185.1 Gemmatimonadota bacterium
GACCTGCGATATCTCTGGGCCCATCTGCCCACCCAACGCCACCCTTCCAGCGTCCGTGATGTCGAGCGCGACATGCGAGCCCACCGGAAGTTGCGTGCCTTGCGAAAGTTGCAGCGTGTAGCAGCCGGCAGAACCCATAACAACGGACACCCAAGCAGCCACGTTGGTGATGCATCGCATCGCCAACGTGGCGCCGGTCCTACCACCCATACACACTCTTGGTTGCCTGGAACGAGTTCGGCGCGTTCCCGGCTCCCGTACCCGCACCGTAGATCGCCGACGTGGGAACCCCGCGAGCCTGCAGCTCACCAAACGGCACGGCCCAGAAGGTCGGCGTTTCCTGCGGCAGGTCGCCCCAGCCGCGGCTGTCAAGGTACCACGCGCTGAAGTTCGTGTAGGCGGTTTCGATTCGCTTCTCGTACTTGAGCGCCTCCCAGAGGTTGCCACAGGCGATAACCGTGAACGGCGCCACAGGAACCTTGGGCACACAGTCGGAACCGCCAGGTACTGGGGACGTCGCGTCGAAGGCCGTAATGGCCGGCAGTCCGTTCTTAGTGCGCGTGATATTCACGAGCGCCGCGGCCGCCGCGAAGTTGTTGGCGCGATACAGTCCCTCGGCCTGCAGCATGTCCATCTCGGCCTTCACCATGAATGGCGTGTTGCCGTTCCGCGCCGAGCCACCGTCGCCTGACACGCGCCACGAGTGGAATCGCACGAAGTCGTAGTTGCTGTACGCCCAGCCGCTGCCGGCAAACTGGTCGCCGCCTGACGGCCGGTTCACGAAGTACCGCTTGCAGGCCGTGGCAGCGGCCTGACACGACTGGATGTTGAAATCTGCGTTCTGGGCCGCGCGCGTGGCGCCCTGAGGGAACCTCAAATCTGGCGTCACCATCCGGAAGCCGTTGTTTCCTGCACCGCGGTCACCGAGCGGCGTCGCAATCCAGGCCGCGTAGCTACCCGAGACGTCCGCCATGCCAATGAAGAACGGCGGCATCTGGTGCCACAGACCGTACGTGTCATACTGAGCGCGCCACGTATAGTCAGGTCCGACCGTTGTGCTGGTAGTGACCAGGTGATCGGCGGTGATGCCGTTCTGGGCGTCGGCAATAACCGAGGTCCAGTCCACGGCTGCCCGTTCCGCCGCACTTCGCGCTACGTTTGCGCGAATTCGCGCCCGATAGCTGCGCACCAACGCGATGAAGTTGGTTGTTGACCAGGTTGTCGGAGACGGCAGCCATGCGCTGGGAATCGGAAACCCATCGCCCGCCGTCACACCTGGCTTGCTCGCCTCGGCAATCGAGCGAGTGAGCGCCGCGATCGCTGAATCGGCCAGTTCCTTGTAGCCAACGAACGCAGGAGCTTCTTCGGGACTCGTCTTGGAATTGACCAC
Organism: Gemmatimonadota bacterium; assembly: GCA_031127185.1. Lineage (GTDB taxonomy): Bacteria > Gemmatimonadota > Gemmatimonadetes > Gemmatimonadales > Gemmatimonadaceae > Fen-1231. Next base: position 1,391 of record JARIET010000140.1, read on the forward strand.
TGCGCCCGAGTCATAAACCAGCGCCACGTAGCCAAGCGAAAGCCCATTGAGGAACTCGGCCCACGCACGCGCACGGGCGTCGCGCGCGGTCGATCCGAGTGTCAAGCCTGCTTCCATCCGCGCCAAAAATGTGGACGCTACCCGATTCACTTCTCCCGAGATGGAGAACAGGCGCGACTGCTCGCCTGCGCAGGTGTTACCTGGCGTGTTGAAGTTCGTTGCGCCGGAAAACGGCACATGCACGTTCTGGCAGTTATTCGCCAAGCTCGAGTAGTTCTGCAGCGAGAGATTATTCGCCATCCCCTCGACTGTGCCGAGCGCACCATATACGCCGCTTGACCACCGCTTGTAGTATGTGGAGACCAGCGCCTCGGCGTCGTTTGGCGTGCCTAGCACACGATTCGATTCGCCCGAGTTCGGATTGACAACCGTGAGCTGCTTCTCGCACGCCGTCAAGGAAAAGACGGCGGCGAGAGCAAATCCTGAAAAGATCTTGCGATTCATGGCGGGGGGGGCTCCTAGAACCGCGTGGTGAACGAGAGCGTGAACGTGCGCAGCGTCGGATAGCCCGACTGGTCGACCTGATTGATCAGGCCCGAACCCGTCTGACCACCACCGGCACCGATTTCCACATCATATCCCGTGTAGTTCGTGATCGTCAGCATGTTGCGACCGACCAAACCAAACGTCCAGTCACCCACGCCGGCAATCGGGCCAAGCTTGTACGACAGGCTGACTTCGCGAAGCTTGGCGTACGAGCCGTTCTCCACGTTGTAGCTGTTCTGCGTGTTGATGTAGTCGTAGAACCCGCCCGTGCCAACGCCTTCCGGCGGTCCGACGCGCCAGACATAGCCAACCGGCTGCGCCGTCTCCACGTTGTACAACTTCTGGTCAAATGAGCCACCGTTGAAGTCAAACAGGCCGTGGCCTTCCGGCTGGTTGTAGATCTCGTGACCGAACGTGCCATCCAGCAGACCGTACACGGTGAGCCGCTTGTAGGTCAGTGTGGTGCTGTAGCTCAGGCGGAAGTCAGGCAGGGTCTTGCCCAGGATGTGCAGGTTGCCGAGCCGCTCGCCCTTCTCACCGCGCAGCGGGCGATCGATGATCGGGTGGCCCCAGTGGAGCGCGTAGTTCCACGGGGAATCCGCTGCCGGGAGCTTCGACTGCCAGAGGTTCTTCTTGATGCCATCGGCCGGCGTGTTCCCGGCGCCGACCCAGACGATGTAGCCTTGATGATTCGTCTGGAAGTCTTTCCCAGGGCCGCACATCGCTTGCACGGACGCAGCCAATTCACCACAGCTCTTGTAGAACTTCCGGCCCCAGATGTTGCTGTACCGGTTTTGCGGCACGCCGTCCACCTTGTCGGTGTTTGCCGTCATCAGGAACAGCCCGGTACGGTACTCCGGAATGTTGAGTTCAGTGATGTAGGTGGTGGTGCGGTCAAACGACGCCCGCATGTTCCACTGGAAGTCGCGCCGCGACATCACGGGCAAGCTGGCGGCCACTTCCCACGTCTTGTTCTGCAGCGACCCGGCATTCTTCCACTGCGTCGTGAATCCCAGCGCCGACGGCGTCGGCGCATTGAGGATCTGGTCACGCGTCACCGAGTTCGCGTGCGTGACTTCAACACCAACGCGGTCAAACAGCGTGAAATCCACACCGGCTTCCACTTCCGTCGTAGTCTCCGGCGTCAGCTGCGAGTTGCCGGCCTGACCGAGCGAGCAACCGCTGGCGTTGCACGAGTACGTCTCATACTGGGCGTTAAAGCTCGGCGTATTGCCAGCCGTTCCGCGCGAAATGCGGAACCGGGCATCGGTGACCTTCGGCACATTCCAGAAACTCTCTTCCGACATACGCCACACCGCCGAGAGGCGACCAAACGGTGCCCACCGATTGCCGGCGCCGAAGAGCGAGCTGCCATCGTAGCGGAACGTGCCGTCAAGGATGTACTTGCCCTTGTAGTCAACGTTCGCGCCGGTCACGACACCCATGTTCTTGATCGTCGAACTGCTGGATGACGTGGAGAAGTTCGTGCTGGTGTTGCTCAGCGTGAAGACATCTTTCACGACGTACTGTTGGCCGGTGCTGGAATTCGAGCGGACCAGGTTTTCGTCGTACAGGGCCTTGATGTTGAGCTTGGCGTTCAGGTCCGCGTTGATCTGCTTGCGCACCGTCGCTGCAACGCTGGCGTTCAGCGCATAGTCATAACGGTCGCTGATGGTTTCGTTGCCGTTGTTGGCGGCGGTCGACGCCGTCTGCGTCCGGTACCCCTTGAAGTTGATCGTTTCGTTCGACCGATCGCGCGAGTCGTAGCCGACGTTTGCCTCAAAGTTGATCCATTCCGCCGGGAAGTATGTCGACGTTGCGCTGGCAACGATGCGCTTGGACCGGCCGGGCTCCAACGAGTTTTCGGAGTCGTAGAGCGGCGAACCTGCACCGTTGCCCGAACCGCGGATGCCGGGGCCACCGCCGCGGACGAGCCGACGGCCCAGCGTGTCGCGCACCAGATAGTCTACACCAGCCGGCGCACCACGCAGCAGGCCGCCAAAGTTGATGGTGTGATTGTCCGTGCGCCCTTCGTCGATCATGGTGCTGACCGAGAACAGCAGGTCGCGTCGCGCTTCATAGTCGAGGTTCACCCGGGCGCGCATCTGCTGCTGACCCGTCAACTGTTTGATCGCGCCGGCATCGTCCGTGTAGCCCATGCTCACGAAGTAGCGCGTGCTTCCCGAGCGACCCGTGGCATCCACCGACAACAGCTTTTGGGCATTGCGCGTGGAAATCTGTGCGAACGGCACATAGTACTGACCCGGCCAGATCTGCGCCTGGTACACGTTCAGCAACTCAGCCTGACCCGGCGCGTTGTACTGGAACGTCTGCGGCGTGCGGGTCGTGTCCGCGTTCACGTTGTTGATGCGCAGGATCTCTGCCATGAAGTTCATGGTCCGCGAGCACCCGGACAGCACGCCAGTGCCCTGTACGCAGAACCGTGTGCCCGTCTCGTCGAGCTGCAGGTGGTGATTGGTCGGCTGGCCGTACTCAAGGCTGTTCAAGTCGCTGAAGCCGTATTCGCTGCGAACATTGAACCGCACGCCGTCCTGCGAACCGCCGCGCTTGGTCTTGATGATCATGACACCGTTGGCAGCGGATGCGCCGTACAGTGAGGCACCGGCGGCGCCCTTCACGACTTCCACCGACTCGATATCCAGACCGCCGATTTCGTTCAGTGCGCCGACCCGCATGATGACGCCATCCACGATGATCAGCGGGCTCTGCGCGCGGCCGGTCGCGTTGATCGACGTCGGGCCACGCATCATGATTTCCGGGCTGTCGCCGGGCTGGCCACCAGTCGCCGCGATACGCATGCCGGGGACCTTGCCCTGTAGCGCCGACACCGGGTTCGGTGACGGCACAGGCACATCTTCCGTGGTCAGGCGGCCGATCGCAAACGGTACCTTCGCGCGCTCGGTGCCTTCAATCGACCCGGTGACGACGACTTCCGAGAGGCGGTTCACGTCGAGTTTGAGCACAAAATCGTGCTCGGTGCGCCCGGCGGCCACTCGCACGGAGAAGGCGTCCGGCCGATACCCAATGGCGCGGACGCGAACGTTTGCCATCTGGCCCGTGACGCGGGCCGCCGCGATGGTCAGCGAGTACACGCCCTGCGAGTTGGTCTGGACACCAATCGACATCTCGGTGATATAGACCGTGGCCGCCTCCAGCGGCTGCCCAGCCTCAGACGTGATCTTGCCGGTAATGATCGCTGCACCTTGCGCCTGCGCCGCCAGTGGAACCGCCAACATCGTGAGAACGGCGGTGAGCCATCGGGACAGTCGGTTGCCCTGTTGCATCGCGGACCCTCTACTGAAAGAGTGGGGAGACTCGTGCAAAATCCAAATTGGGCGCCAGCCGGATCCCCGGCTTGCGTCCCACTAGCCCTGCAATACCACCTTGTTGTGCATTCCGTCACAAACGCGCAACGGAGACAGTAGCATTTCGGCCCGCGATTGCGCAAGTCTTCGGCAGGTCACGGCCCTACATTCCCAATCATATGCCAATAACCCAGGCAGCACTGGCACTCGTTGCCATCGTCGGGGTCACGAGCCCCGATCGGCCCGCAAGCACCGCCACTGGTCCGCAATCCAGCACCCCGGACGCCGTCCAGACAGCGGCGGACCTTGGCCGCATTCTGGGGTCTGACAAGGCGAAGGTCTGGCTGCTGATCGCCAGCGATTTCCAGTGTCCGTTCTGCCGCCAATGGCACTCCGATACCTGGGAGCAGATTCGCGCAGAGTACGTCAGCACCGGGAAAATCCGGGTCGCCTACGTGCACCTTCCCCTGGGCCAACATCCCAACGCACGCCCAACCGCGATTGCGTCGATGTGTGCCTCAGCCCAGGGCAAGTTCTGGCCAATGGCTGACCGCATCTTCAGGACGCAGGACCAGTGGAAAGACCTCGCCGACCCCTGGCCGCTGCTCGAGTCGCTGGGTCGCGCCGTGGGCGTGGACGCAGCGAAGTTCCGGGCTTGTCGCGCCCACCCGGGAATCGGCGCGCTCGTGGAGGGCGACCGTGTGCGTATGGGCCGCGCCGGTGCGGCCTCGACACCGACGTTTTTCATCGGCGCACGGCGGCTCGAGGGCGCGTTGCCGATGGCCGAGTTCCGGCGGGTGATCGACGCAGAACTCGCCGCGAGCGGCGGCCGCTGAACACGCTGCTCAGAGCCGGGTACGCTGTCGCCGCGCACGCGGCCGAGCTCCTGACGGCGGTCGTGCCGGCTGGCGGTGGGAAACTTCGAACGAGCATCGCTGCGCGGCACAAAGGCACGGAGCGAATGCAGGCTTGGGCGCGCGCTGGGCGCGACGTCCGGCGACCGCTTCTATGGATGCATGCACCATCGGTCGGCGAAGGCCTGATGGCGAAGCCGGTGATCGAACGCCTTCGCGCGCGGCGCCCGGAGCTGCAGCTGGCGTACACGTGGTTTTCCCCCAGCGGAGAGGCGTTTGGCCAGTCGCTGGCGGCAGACTTCGCCGACTATCTGCCATTTGATACACACAGATCCGCCCGTGCCTGGCTCGGCGCACTCCGGCCTTCAGCCCTCGTGTTCAGCAAACTCGACGTCTGGCCAATCCTCACGGAAGCGGCGGTCACCCAAGGCGTACCCGTGGCCCTGACGTCCGCGTCGCTCTCCGCGACGTCAAGACGTCAGTCGCGAGTCGCACACTGGTTGCTGGCGGATGCGTACGCCGCACTGAGTGCGGTTGGGGCAGCCAGTACCGAGGACGCCGCGCGACTGACAACGCTCGGCGTTCCAGCCGACCGCATCACGGTAACGGGCGACACCCGGTATGACCAGGTATGGCAACGGGTGCAGGCGCCGCCAAACCACCCGGACCTGATGGCGCGGCTGCTGTCCCCTCGCCCTACGCTCGTGGCCGGGTCAACCTGGCCGGCCGACGACGCGGTGCTGATCAGCGCGTGGCCGGAAATTCACCGCGCGATTCCTGACGCGCGCCTCATAGTTGCACCCCATGAGCCAGACGCCTCACACCTTCGAGAACTGCACCAACGATTGTCACCGCTGGGGCTACGCTCCGCTGGGCTCAGCGACGCCGCCCGTGATACGGATGTGGTACTCGTCGACCGACTCGGAGTACTGGCCGACCTCTACGCGCTGGCGACGGTCTCCTATGTAGGCGGTGGCTTTCACGCCGCTGGGCTGCATTCCGTGGTGGAGCCGGCGGCGCATGGCGCACCCGTGCTGTTCGGACCTCGCCACGGCGGCAGTCGCGACGCCGCTGCGATCGAGGCCAGCGGCGGCGGATTTGCAGTGGCTGACGCGGCAGCGCTCGCTGCGCGAACGATATCCCTTATGCGCGACGCGACGCTGCGCGCCGCGACAAGCGCCAAGGCCCGCGCCGTTGTCGCCGCGGGCCTTGGTGCGGCGGAGCGCTCAGCAGTCCTGATCGAGCGCCTTCTCAGTGGCGTCCCGCGCGGATCTACGTCGTTCCATCACTGACGCCAGGGTCGCCCGCCCCGGTAGGCGTCCACCCGCAGTGCTACTCGG
>JARIET010000141.1 GCA_031127185.1 Gemmatimonadota bacterium
CACCGTGCCGAGTTCAACCGGCACTGCGCCGGTGACTGCTGCTCCGTGTTGCGCCCAGGCGACAATGGTGCCGCCAGCCGGCACCCCGCACATCACGTACCATCCGTCGGACTGTGTACTGGTCGCCTTGCCAACAGCGGACCGGACGGTCCCGCGAACGGTAAGAGCCAGATTGATCCACTTCACAAACACGATCGCAGAATCGACACCGCGGTGTGTGAGTGCATTCCGGACGTTTCCGACGAGCACGATGTCATCCCGGCGCATCAGCGGTCCGCACAGTGTGCGGGTGACGGTTTCCGCCGAGGGCGTCGCAAGCCTGATCGTGGCGCCAGTTGCACGCGACACCACAACTGGTCGCGGGTCGATGGATAGGCGGAGAGAGTCCAATCGAGAGTGGGAGATTGTCGCCGTCCACGCGCCATTCTCCAGCGGCACACTGAATCCACCGCTTGAATCCGTAGTTGTCTGGACCGCGGATCGGTTGACCGAGCCGACTGGCGCAAACTTGACGTGAGCGCCACCAAGGCCCGAACCTCTGATCGAGTCGAACACCGTGCCGCGAGTGGCAAGCGATTCGCGAGCGGGACCACGCCCCATTGGTAGCGCGCAGCCCAGCGCACAGAGTGCCGCCGTCGCTGAAAACCAGCTGGCAGCGAGGTGGGCTCGCCGGATCGCATGCGTCCGCCTTCCACTCGAGCGCCGCTGTCCGGATCGACGGCCGCAACCAAACGAATCGATGGCGCCGCCTATCCCACGCGCGTCCACACCAACACGACCCCGCAAAAGCCGTTTTCAGTCGACCGGTACTGCAGCGGTGCCGTAGCGGTGCTCGTGTACACCTCGATTCCCGCGATGCTGGGTGGTGAAGGCAGATGTACGTCAATCAACGGTGACGGAATTTTCACTCCGTCCACGTAGAATGTCATAGGGCACTCAGTCAGCCCGGCTCGTCGGTTCAGGAGCGTGCCCTTCACGACAACGCCGAGGAGCGGTCTGAACAAATGTGAGGTAAAGACCACGTTTCGCTTTTCAATTTCGGCCTGCGTGATAAACTGGCCACCACCTTTGGCGCGGCGGTCGTCAAACTCACGCATGGCCAGGCTTTTGCGCTCGCCGACGACACGCACACCGCCAAGTATTGGAACGAACGATTGAAGCGAGAATGCCACGTGCAGGGTGTCAGATCGTTCCGACTCGACCGCCGCCACTACTGGTTCGAATCCAATTTTGCGAACGTTGAGAGTGTGTCGGCCGCTTGGCAGTCCTGTGATCAGGAAGCGCCCATTCGCGCCCGTGATGACCGCGATGCTCGTCCCCACAATCGAGACGACTGCGTCACCCACCGGCCGGAGGGCCGAATCGGTCACCGCACCGTCAACGGCGAACAACCGTGGCGGCGGCGCCTGAGCGTATGCAATGGAGCCGCCGAAAAGCGAAGCAGTTGTAGTGAGCGCGATTACCAAACAGCCCCTGCGCATCAGGCGGCTCCGAGAGCGACTCACGCAAACCCCCGCCCAACCTCCTCCGCCGCCCGAAGCGCCAACGCACAGAACGTCAGCGTCCCATTCGCACAGCTCCCGCTCACCGCCGTCGGCGCACCGACCACGAACAGATTCTCGTGATCGAACGCGCGCCCGTGTGAGTCAACGACTCCCGTTGATGCATCCGCGCCCATCCGGCAGCCACCCACCGGGTGATCCTGAAAGTTGTCGACGTTGGTGCGAATGATTCGCCCGTTGCCCGCCGCGGCGAGCTTCGCAAAAAGTGTGCGTATCGTGTCCTCGGTGTGTGCGCGCAGATCACGCGACACCGCATCATCGCGAAACGCGAGCTTCGGCAGCGGATCACCCCAGGGCGACTTGCGCGTAGCATCCAACGTCAGTTCGCTCTCGCGCGCCGGGATGATGTCATAGTACGAGCGCACACGCGCGGTACCCCGCCCCGCCGCCGTGCGCGTGCGCCAATCCCTGAGCATCGCGTCGCCGAGGAGCAAAGCACCCGAGTCATCCTTGAGCCGTGGCTCGCGCCCGACTCCTGACTCCCAGACCCGCAGATCGTGGCGCACGTACTTCTCGCCAGGCGGTTTTCGCATGAACTGCTTGGTGACAAGGGAGTGTTGTTCGTTGATCCCGGGATAGAGCTGCACCGGCAGATCGATGAACGCCTGCACATTGCGGTGCCCGGCCAGGTACTTGCCGACGAGTCCCGCCCTGTTGCCCACACCGTCTGCGAACTTCGCGCTCCGCGAGTTGAGCAAGAGGTGCGCGCTCCATGCGTACCCAGCCGCAACCACATACGATTTTGCCCGAAACTCGATCTCCTCGTTCGGGCGATCACGATGCAGTGCCATTGCAGCGGTGATCTTGCCAGTCGCATCGTCGATGACCAACCGCCGAATCACTGTTCGCGTGTGCATTGCGACTTTCTTGCTCGCGCGCAGTGGATTCCATGTCATGTCCGGCGAATACTTCGCCCCAACTGGACAAATCGGAAAGCACGTGTCGTTGCGGCAGCAGGCGCCGCGCCCCTGATACGGCCGCGATGTCTTCGCCGAGGGCTGGCTCCACATCGCCACGCCGGCATCGCCTACCCATTTCTTGAGGATGCCGAGGTTGTACGTCAGCGGAAGGCCGGGCATCGGAAAGGGTTTTGCCCGAGGGTCCATCTCCTTCGGTCCCTGCTCCCCACTCACCCCCATCCGCACCTCGGCCTCGTAGTAGTGCGGTTCGAGCTCTTCATATGAAAGGGGCCAGTCGGCTCCCACACCGCAGAGCGACTTGGTCTTGAAATCCTCTGGTGAAAAACGGGGCGTCACGCCACCCCAATGCATGGCGAGTCCGCCCACGCACATCGAGCGCGACTGAATGCCCGCGGCATCCATTCCATCTATATGATCGTTGGGCCACGGGGTGGCGCTGTGATCGAGCCAGCGCTGGCGCAGCGCCGGCCACTCGCGCATGGGCGGCTGGTCGTCACCCGCCTCAACCACCACAATGCTCCCGCGGCGCTCGTCTGTCAGCTTCGCCGCCACCATCGCCGCGCTGATGCCGCTGCCGATGATGCAGACGTCGCTCTCCACCACCGCACGCGTTCGAATGAAGATGGCCATCAGCCGCGCCCTCCCCGGCCGATCTGCACGGGGATGTTCGGCGATGCTGCGAGCGGACGGCACTGTTTGGGATCGATCGTGCGCGAATACGCCAGGTTCACACCCTCGGCCGATTCCGCGAAGTGCGCGAGAAGCGCCACCGCGACGTGCGGCGCTGAGATCGGCGACGGCATGCGCGGGCCGAGTGGCACCTTGGCCAGCGCTGCTTGCACGAGCGCTGTGCGATTCGCGAGTGATTGCTCGCTAAACGGCGCCCCGTGCGCGGCGAGCGAATCGGCGTTCAGCGCCGCGAGTTGCTCCGCCCACTTCGCCACCGGCGACGGCGCTGTGGCCCCCAGCCGCTCGCTACCATATGGATGCAGCGTCTCCTCGCCGGCCCTGTACGACCCGATCCAGCGCGCAAAGGCCGTCGTGGCCCGCTCGACGCGCGCCGCGCCAAGCTCCGCGGGAAGCACCACGTAGGCCAATGAGAGTAACGCCGAAACGTTGAGCCGCGACGCGCCTTGCGCGGCAGCAGAACCCGGCGCCTGTCCCGGTGCCGGCGACCCCCGACCTCCTTGCCCCCGCGCGCGACTGCTGACGAAAGGAAGAGCGCCCAACGCAGCCGCGGCCGCGGCGGCGATACGTACAAAGATCCGGCGTGAAGGCGACATGGACTCCTCACTGGCGACAAGTCGCGAGAATGTAGCCCTGCCGTCGGGGAGGCGATACCTTCTCGGGTCGCGCTCCCTCATCCTGCCAATGTCCGACCCCACTGTCTCCCAGGAATTGTCCGCCGGACACCAGGTTGGCCGCTACACGATTGTGCGGCCGCTGGGACGCGGGGGAATGGGCGTGGTCTATGTGGCGCGCGATGACCGGCTCGAACGCGAGGTGGCGCTCAAGATGATCGCGGGACTGCAGGACGCGACCGCCATCAGTCGTTTTTGGCGCGAGGCACGGGCTGCAGCGAGCATCAACCATCCGAACGTCTGCCAGCTCTACGAGGTGGACGAGTCCGCCGATGGCATTTTCCTGGCCATGGAGCTGCTCGACGGCGAGCCACTGGACACCCGCGTTGATCGCGGTCCGCTTGGTGCTGCGGACGCGGTACGGATCAGCGTGGAAGTGCTTGGTGCCCTTGGTGCGCTGCACGCACGCGGATTCGTGCACCGCGATGTGAAGCCGAGCAACATCTTCATCACCGCGCACGGAGCGAAGCTCCTCGACTTTGGTCTCGCGCGCCCGGCGCTGGCAGACACGCTGAAGCTCGATTCCACACCACGCGACGATGTGACGGGCGCTGGCGTGATCCTTGGCACCCCGCGCTACATGGCACCCGAACAGGTCACCGGCGATGCCGTGGACGGTCGCACCGATATTTACGCCGTGGGAGCGGTGCTTTTCGAGATGCTTGCCGGACGCCCGCCCTTTCGCGGCGAAAACGCGATCGACCTCATTTACGCCGCGCTGCACGAGCAGCCGCCGGCACTGCAGGGTCCCACAGCCGTCGTTGCGCTGGACCGGGTGATTCGACGGGCGATGGCCAAGCAGCCCGACGCGCGATTCGCCACGGCAGACGCAATGACCGCCGAGCTCCGCGCTGTCACGATGCGCGACGATGCGACGGCAGGAGTGGCCGTGCCCGTGCGGGCACTGACCCGCATTGTCGTGCCTCCGGTGCGGCTCACACGTCCGGACACCGAGATTGATTTTCTCTCGTTTGGTCTCGCCGAGGCAATGTCCGGGTCGCTCGCATCGCTGGCGGGAACGGTGGTGCGCGCGCCCGCCATCGCGGCTGCGTGGGCCGTATCGGACACAGACCCCCGCAAACTTGCAGCCCACGCGGATGTGGATCTCGTCGTCTCCGGCTCCCTGCTCCGGTCGGGCACGCAGCTGAGAGCCACGGTCCAACTCGTGGACGCCACCAACGGAAGCGTACTCGGCGCAGAGACCGTAAAGGGCTCGCTGGACGATGTGTTCGTCCTTGAAGAGGAGATGTCGAAGGCGGCGATCAGCCTCATCACTCGCCGAGCCGGCGCGAGCGCGCCCTCGCCGGCTGGCAACGAACGCCGCGATGTGCCGGCGAATGCCCGCGCCTTTGAACTCTTCCTTCGCGGCAACGATGCCATGCGCGACTCCACCAATGTGGAACTCGCGCGCGACCTCTTTGAGAACGCGGTTCGTGAGGATCCCGGGTTTGCCCCCGCGTGGGCAATGCTGGGCCGATGCCAGCGGTTTGTGGGCAAGTACATCGCAGACCGCGAGGTGAACATGCGCCTCGCCGAAGAGTCACTGCATCGAGCGCTGGCGTTGAGTCCCAATCTGCCGTCGGCACACCGCTATCTCACGCACCTCGAATCCGAGCGTGGTCGCGCCGATGCGGCCATTGGCCGCCTGCTCGAGCAGGCGCGACGTTCGCGCAACGATCCGCAGATCTTCGCCGGTCTTGTACACGCACTCCGCTACGCGGGACTGGTACGCGAGTCACTGGCCGCGCACGACGAGGCGCGGCGGCTCGATCCAACGGTGGCAACAAGTGTCGAGTACACCCTGGTCCTTCTCAACGATCCGGCGTTCAACGACCGCCTGGGTGCCGCGAGCGGAACGACGCAGGAAGTACATGCCACGGCTTTGATGTGGGCGCTCCGCGAATCAGGCCCCACGGGGCGAGACCGGTTCGATTCGATTCTCGCGCAGTCGCTGACGCCGGGCTTTCGGGTGAGTATCGAAGCGCTGCGCGCCGCTGCGGCCGGGATACGCGATGAGGCACTGGAGGCCATCGCGTCCGGCGTTCGCGCGCACGACGATCCTGAGGCGCTCTTTCTGTTGGTCCTCGGCTACGCCCGTATCAATGAGGTCACGCTCGGTATTCAGCTGCTTCGCGACGTCGTGCGTTCTGGTTACTCACCTGTGGAAATGCTCGAGCGTGACCCGATCATCAGCCAGCTGCGCGCTTCGCCGGAGTTCGATTCCATCCTGACTTCCGCGCGGGCGCGCCGGGCCACGGCCACGCTCATCTTCGAGCGTGGAGGCGGACGCGCGTTGCTTGGTGTGGGTCAGCCGGCCTGAGACTCTGCCGTACCGATGCAGCGTCAGCGCCAGCGAAAATCCACTGACCCCACTCGCTGGACATTCGGATAGTGCGCCTCAATCCAGCCCCGTGCACTTGCACTGACCAGCGGCAAGAACCGCGGCGCCCCGTTTAGCGCGACAGCGTGAACTGTGGCCGTGTCGATCACGGCGGCGATCGCGGTCGAGTCGCCCTGGGGATCGTCGGTGAGGAGATACGGCTGCGCGATCACGCGCCGAGTTCCCGCGAGCGCATAGAGCGCGCCCAACTCGGGTCCGGCGATGAATCGTTCGGCACCGCCATGCGCGGCCACAAGCGCCGTCAGTCGGTCGTAAGTGGCCGAATCTCCGGTAGTGACGCGCAACTTTCCGTGTGGGCCCGGCAGGGGGTGTGCATCGTCCCACCACACGGGTCCAAATCCTACGGTGTGTACGGAGCCAATCCGGTGAAACCAACCGCCGAATGCCACGAACACGACCAACAAAGTGAGGAGCGTCCGTCGAGGCAAAGCGGTCGATGCACTGAGCGCAGCGAGAAATCCCAGTGGTGCCACATAGGCGAAATAGTTTGGCGCGCCAAACGGCACCTGGTTGATGGCGAGCAGCGCGCCGGCCGCGACGATGACCAGCGGAATCGGGTTGGCGGCGGCAACACGACGGGCGATGGCAAGGGATGCAAGCGGAAGGGCCAGTTGCGCAGCAAACCAGACTCCCCGGTACGACGCTGTGAACTTGGCCCCGGCCAGAAGCACGAGAACGGCAAGCGTAGCCCCGCCCACCAGCGCTGCCGTACGCGAACGCAGGCGACTGGAGGCATAGGCCCACCCACCGAGTACAACGATTGTCGGCAGTCCGTAGGAGAGCATGGTTGGCCAGGGCGTCATGGCCTGCTCAATCGTCGTTGCGGTGCGGATGATTCCGGAGGTATTCGCCGTGATGAGGGAGTCCACCGCGCCGTGGGCACCGAACCAGGCGACCAGGCCGACAATCGGCACCAAGGCTCCTCCGACGAGCGCTCCCCACGCGAGCAGGAGTGTCCGCGTGGACGCCTCGCTCGTTGGGGTATGCCACGCGCGTGCGCCGAGGGTAACGATGACCGCGGCAAGTGGAAGCGCGATCGTGAGCGCTTCACCCGACCCGACGCCGCGGCGCATCACAATGGCCAGCGGAACGATCATCGCCACGGTCAGCAGCGAGACGCCGAACCAGCGCCTTCGCGGCCCTTTCACCGCAGCCGTCGTATTCGTGTCGCGTTGCAGGTGGATGGCCAGCGCGCCGAAT
>JARIET010000142.1 GCA_031127185.1 Gemmatimonadota bacterium
CCAGCTTCGACACCACCACTTCCACCACGGCCCCTCCCGGGCTTCAGCGCTCCCCGCTCAGCTTCGAATGGCCTTCTTCAGCGCGGCGACCTTGTCGGTGCGCTCCCAGGTGAAGGTGGTCACTGACTTGCCGAACCGGCGCGTACGTTCGCTGGTGCGACCGAAATGACCGTACGCTGCGGTGTCGCTGTAGATGGGCTTTCGCAGGTCGAGTGCCTCGATGATGCCCTTCGGCGTGAGATCGAACACCTGTTCAACCGCGCGCATGATCTTGCGTTCATCAACGGTCGCCGTTTCGAACGTGTCCACCATCACCGAGACGGGTTTGGCCACGCCAATCGCGTACGCGACCTGTACTTCGCACTTGGACGCGAGCTTGGCGGCAACGATGTTCTTGGCCACCCACCGCGCCGCGTAGCAGGCCGACCGATCCACCTTGGATGGGTCCTTGCCGCTGAAGGCTCCGCCACCGTGGCGACCCATGCCGCCATAGGTGTCCACGATGATCTTGCGCCCGGTGAGCCCCGCGTCGCCGTGTGGCCCCCCGATGACGAACCGACCCGTGGGATTGATATGGACCTTCATCTTGCGCGGCCGCAATTCCTTCGGAATCGTCGCTTCAATGATCTCGCGCGTCACGGCGTCGCGGATGCGGGTGTTGGTGACATCGGGGCTGTGCTGCGTCGAGATGACCACGGTGTCCACCAATACCGGCCGGCCGTTCTCATAGAGCACGCTGACCTGCGACTTGCCGTCAGGCCGCAGCCACTTGAGCGTCTGATCTTTGCGGCGGGCGGCGAGCGCCTGCACCAGCTTGTGCGCCAGCATGATGGGAAGCGGCATCAGCTCGTCCGTCTCGTCGCAGGCGTAGCCGAACATCATCCCCTGATCACCGGCACCGCCCGTATCCACGCCCATGGAGATGTGCTCGGACTGCTTGTCGATCGTGGACATCACCGCGCAGGACTCGGCGTCGAAGCCGTAGCCCGACTCCGTATACCCGATTTTCGCGATGGTATCGCGGACCAGTTTCGGAAGATGCACATACGACTTGGTCGTGATCTCTCCAAAAATGGTCGCGAGGCCCGTGGTGACCATCGTCTCGCAGGCCACGCGCGACGCTGGATCGTCGGCGAGCAGTGCGTCGAGCACGGCATCGGAGATCTGGTCGGCGACCTTGTCCGGGTGGCCTTCGGTGACGGACTCGGAGGTGAATAGATGAGGGTGCTTCACGAGATGGCGAGGAGAGAGTGTGGGTACAGCGGACGAAATCTAGCCGGGCGCTGGCTATGCGTGCAGCAGCACTGAGTCGACTTCGGCCACCAGCCGAGCCCGGAGAATCTGCTCGGCTTCTGCAGCCGTCGCGGCACGCATCGCCTCATTCGCGGCATCGGTGGCTACCGATGTGCGCATGCCGCGGACGATGAGCTTGACGCGTGCCACAGCGATGGGACTGACGCTGAGCTGCCGGATACCGAGTCCAAGAAGCGCAAAGGCCATGATGGGCTCTGACGCCATTTCGCCGCACACGCCGACAGCGACGCCGTTCGCGTTGGCCACGTCGCAGGTCATCTTGATCAGCCGAAGCACAGCCGGATGCAACGGCGTGTACCGCGACGCCAAAGCCGCATTACCGCGATCCACGGCCAGCGTGTACTGCACGAGGTCGTTGGTGCCGATGGAAAAGAACGAGACATCCTTGGCCAGCGATTCGGCGAGCACCGCCGCGGCG
This sequence comes from Gemmatimonadota bacterium, assembly GCA_031127185.1. GTDB lineage: Bacteria > Gemmatimonadota > Gemmatimonadetes > Gemmatimonadales > Gemmatimonadaceae > Fen-1231. Next base: position 1,733 of record JARIET010000142.1, read on the forward strand.
GGAGTCTCGACCATGATCCCGATCGGCACGTCGGCACGGTGCGCGACCCCGCGCTCAGTCAACTCAGCCGACGCTTCGGCAATAAGCAGACGCGCCTGTCGCACCTCGTCAACGGTCACGACCAGCGGCAGGTTGATGCGGACGTCACCGAGGAGTGCGACGCGCAGCAGCGCGCGCAGCTGGGTCTTGAAGAGCGCAGGCTGATCGAGGCACATCCGGATCGCGCGCCAACCAAGGAAGGGATTCGGCTCCGCGGGCCATCCGCCAACCGGCAGCTTATCACCCCCGATGTCGAACGTGCGGATCACCACCGGCTTGCCGGCGAAGGCCCGCACGACGTTGGCATAGGCTTCGTACTGCTCGTCCTCGTCGGGCATGGTCGTGCGTCCGACCACAAGAAACTCCGTGCGCATCAAGCCAACACCCTGCGCGCCGCTTTGCGCTGCGGATTCCGCCTCGTCGGGGAGATCCACGTTGGCAAGAATCTCCACGCGTTGGCCGTCACGTGACACGGCGTCCTGCACGGCGATCTGCGCGAGCGCCGCGTCCTCCACTTTCTCCTGCTTCTGGCGCGCGATCGCCTCGGACAGCTCGGCCCTGGTGGGCTTCGTGATGAGAATTCCCGATGTGCCATCGAGAATGACCTGCTCGCCACTGCGGAGGCGCTCGGTCGCATCGAGGAGGCCGACGACGGCGGGAAGTCCGAGTGAGCGGGCCAATATGGCAACGTGTGACGCGCGGGTACCGGCGTCCGTGGCGATGGCCGCAATGCATTCCCGGTCGAGCTGAACCGTCAGGCTCGGCGTCAGGTCGTGCGTGACGAGTACGGCGTTCGCGCCCTTGGGCAGGTCCACGGGGTCGTGATCCTCCAGCCCCATCAGCACGGTGAGGACGCGAATATGGACATCAATCAAGTCGCTTACCCGCTCGCGCAGCATGGCGTGCGGCGACCGAGCGAAGTGGTCGCGTTGCTCCAGCATGACGACGTCGAAGGCGCGTTCGGCGCTGAAGTTCTGCCGAATCACGTCCTCCACCCGGCTGACGAAGTCGGGATCGTCGACTATGGAAATCTGGACTTCGAAGATCGCCGCCTCAGCCGCTCCCGCCGCCTTGAGCGCGCGGTCGCGCACGGTGCGCAATCGTTCGGTCGTGCGGGCAAATGCGATGCGCAGCCGCTCGACTTCCGCGTCGACGTCCGCAGGATCGATCCCTGTGGTCTCAACCTCCGGGACCTCCCAACGGAGGAGGTGGACCGGGCCGACGACGATGCCAGGCGATGCCGGGATTCCCTTCAGTTTGGAGGGCATTGCTCAGCTTTCTCCAAACTTGTTGGCAAACAGCTCGGCCAGCGCGGTGAGCGCTTCGTCGGCGTCGTCGCCATCGGCCTTCATGTGCACCGTGGAACCGCACGGGGCCGCGAGCATCATCACGCCCATGATGCTCTTTCCATTGACGTCGAGCCCGTCGAGGGACAGCGTGACCGATGCCCTGAAGCGCGCGGCGGTTTTCACGATCTCGGACGACGGCCGGGCATGGATGCCGGCTTCATTGACCACCACCACGGCGCGTTCCGCGATCATCGAACCAGGACCCCCGCTGTGATGAATGCCGTAAGAACCCAAATGGCCGCGCGCCATCCGGCGACGCGTCCCTCGAGCTGCACGAGCGCCAGGCCACCCGCCGCGCCCACTGCCACGATAATGGCGACGCCGAGCGGTCGAGTGCCCGCGGCGCGCGCGACCATGAGCGGAATGGCGGCTCCGGCAATGCCGGCGAGGGCGCGCGTCAGCACGGAAGGGCCTTGCCGAAAGAGCGGTGCGCCCAGCGCGCTGGCCACGGCAAGGCCGTGGGTCCAGCCGGCATAGAGTCCCCAGACGCGCAGCGCAACATGGCCCGCGTTGTACACGAGGAGAAACAGCAACACCACGGCCTGCCACGAGAGCCCGAGCCCAAATGCGGCCAGGGCCGTCGCCGAGCACGCCGGCAGCCACGCCGCCCAGACGAGCCGATCACCCACGCTTCCCAGCGGCCCACACGAGGCCGTTCGGAACCGCTCGATTCGCGCGGGATCCTCGAGCGAGAGCTCCGCGCGCGCGAGCGCGCCCACGGCGACTGCTGCGAGATACGGATGCGCATTGAAATAGCGGCTCTGCCGTGCGATGGCGTCGCGGTAAGCCGCTCCGTTGCGCCCTCCCGGCAGCAACCGCAGCGCCGGCTCCATGGCAAACGCGAGACCGTTACCGATCATGGTTTCGTAGTTGTACGATCCCTGCAGCGTGAGCAGGCGCGCGAGCATCAGGAGTCGCACACGCGGCGGCAGAGGCGGCGCGGTTGTCGTCACGGGCGCACCCCAAGTACTCCGGCGCCTGCCGCGGCTCCGGCGAGCAGAAACCACCCTGCCCCTCGCGTCCCTTTCGCCGCGCGGAACGTGGCCGACATCCCGACGGCGACCGCGACGATCACCGGCACGGCAACCGATGGTCCGTAAGCGAGCCGCCAGGCCTCCAGGATGTGTGACGTCACTGCCACTGCGGCGACAAGCCCAGTGGCGGTCACGACGCCGCCGCGCCACAAATCCGAGGCGATTCCCGTGATGTGCAGGCGCGTCACAGCGGCGGCTGAACCTGCGGCAAGATCGTCGCGAAGGTCGCCCGCAACCTTTGCCACAAGTTTCCGGTGCCACACCATTGAGGTTGAGCCGATCCAGGCAGTGCCAAGGCCGGCAAGGATCGCGAGAGCGAGCGAGCCGGGCACGTCGATACCACCGGCGACGAACGTTGCACCTGCGACCACGCCGGCCGACCCCCACTCTGGATACCGGCTCGCGCCAAACGGGAGCGTCTCCAGCGCGAACAACTCCAGCACGGCGCCCACGACGAGGCCTTCCCACGGTCGCCCCAAGGCTGCGGCACCCAACGTCGCGCTGACGATCGGACGCGAGACCATCGCCTGAGCCACACTCACGGTATCGAGCGAGCAGAGCGCGCCGACCACCACGAGCAGCACGAAGGAGGCGACGCCGGTCACGCGCCGTCCTTCGTCAGGAGGTCGCCCAGTTCAACAGGGTCCGACGCGGGCAGATCCTGCGCGATGACGCGCACGCCACGAGCCGCGATTGACTTGAGCGCCACCTCATCCTCGGCGGAGAGAAAGACATACGGCAGGCAGGGTGAGCGCCCTGCCCGGTGATGCAGCCCGCCGATGTTCACCTCGCGGATAGCCGTGCATCCGTCACACAGCCGCGACATCGTCGCCACGTCGGCGGTGAGGAGCAGGCCGGGATCCGGGCGGGCGGCAAACTCGGGCATGCGCGCCACCGCGGATTCGGTGGTCTCAAAGTAGAGGTCGACTTCCGGCGGCGTACCCATGCGGTACAGCTCGCGCTCCCAGTCACTGCCGGCCACGTTGTCGTCGACGAGCACAATGAACCGCAGCGCGAGCGGATGGCCCCAGCCGATCACGACCTGACCGTGAATCAGGCGGTCATCCACCCGGTAGAGCTCAATGGCCACCGGCCGCCCCTGCTGCAGGAAACACCATCATCGCCTCTCGTCCGCGCGAGACGGCCCGGTGCAACGATTCCGCACTGACGTCGGGCCCCATCGCAAAATCGAGCAGCAGGCCGACCGACGCTCCCGTCACCACCGAGACGGCCGGATCGGCGCGCATGATCTTCCTCGCCGCCATGGTGCAGCTACCGGCCGGAAGGTCGGTGAACACCACGATTGCGCCGTGATCCGTAAGGGCGGCACGGATCGCCACTTCCACCTCTGGCGCACCGAGGCCTTCGTTGCTCACGGCGCGGAACGCGCCGCCGAGCCCGGTGATGCGATGTACCGCCGCCACGAGCGCCGCAGCAAAATCCGCGTGCCCCGCCACCACGGCGCGCGGACCGGAGACACCCGGCCCGGAGCTACTCGTCGTCATCCTGCAGGTACCGCCCGATGTTTGTGGATGAGCCGCGGATTCGCGACTTCAAACGCTCATTGAACGCTTCGGCCACGTTAACGCCACTGTACTTCAGCAGATGGTTCAGCGCGATGACCTCGGCGATCACCGTGATGTTCTTTCCCGGATTGAGCGGCACCGTCACCAGCGGGAGTTCGACATCGAGAACCGATGTGGTTTCGCCATCGAGGCCCGTGCGATCGACCTCGCCCTTCACAGCGTCCCATTTTTCCAGCGAAACGACCACTTCGATGCGCTTTTGCTGCCGCACGGCGCGAATGCCGAAGATCTTGGAAACGTCGATGATGCCGACGCCCCGGATCTCCATATGGTGATGTGCGTGTTCATGTGCCCGGCCGATGACGACATCGGTTCCGCGACGCCGGCAGATGACCAGGTCATCGGCCACCAGTCGGTGGCCACGCTCAACCAGATCAAGCACGCACTCGGATTTGCCGATTCCGCTCGCCCCGGTGAAGAGCAGCCCAACACCAAAGACATCGGCCAGCGACCCGTGAAGCGTCGCAGTCGGCGCGAAGGCGGACTCCAGGAACGGGCCGATGTGCCGGTAGAATTCCTGCGTCTTGAGTTGTGAGCGGAGGATCGCGACGCCGGCGCCCTTCGCGAGCTCTTCCATCCCAGCCGGCAGCGTCTGCCCCTTCGTGATCATCGCACACGGGATTGGGAATGAGAAGAACTGGGTCAGGTTGCGGTGCCGTTCCCCTTCCGAGAGCGCGTTCAGATAGCTGATTTCGGTTTCACCGAACACCTGAATCCGGGCGTGGACAAAACGGCCCACGTACCCGGCGAGCACGAGGCCGGGGCCCGAGGCGTCGACGCTGGTGATCTCGCGCTCAAGGCCAGCTGGATTGCCGAGCAGGTCGAGCTTGAGCGTTTCCTTGAGGCGCTCATAGAGCGTGGCGACAAGCAGCTTTGGCATGTCTGGTCAGGATGAAGAGAGGCGCGTCACGTCCATCAGGTGTTGTTCGGTCTGTTCCGCAGCATTATCCCAGGTGAAAGTATCCGCAAACACCCGCGCGTCGCGCCCCATGGACATGACCAGCGCCGGGTCGGCGGCCAAACGATCCATGGCGGCAGCAAACCCGTCGACATCGCCATGTGTCACGAGAAAACCGGTTACACCGTCGCGGACCGACTCCCGAATGCCGGGAGAGTTTGATGCCACCACCGGCGTCCCGCAGGCAGCGGCCTCGACGTTGGTCAGCCCCCAACCCTCCTTGGGCGAAGCCAGCAGCATGGCCCACGTGCGGCGCAGCAGCGCCAACTTCTCGGCTTCGCTCACGAATCCGAGAAAGCGCACACGGTCGCCGAGGGCGAGCGAACGGGTGAGCCGTTCAAGCGCGGGCCGATAATCGCCGGCGCCGGCAATCTCGAGGATCGCATTGGGCGCCTTGAGGCGGGCAAAGGCGCGAATCACGATATCAACGCCTTTGTACCGTTTGAGCCGGCCGATGTAGGCGAAGGTCGGCACCGTGGCCCGTGCCGCCGGTGCGGGCGCGAAATGGACAGAATCGACCCCGGGATAAATCACGCGCACCTGCTCGCGGGCGATTCCCCGCGCGACAAGGTCATCAGCGGTACTCTCGGAGATAGCCTCGAAAACGGTATCGCGGTACGCCATCGGCAGTGGCCGCTCGCTCAGCCACACTGCCGCGGCCAGCGGCCAGGGCAGTTCCTGGAACACGGTCGCACCAAAGAGGTGCGGCACGCAGGCCACAATGGGGCAGGTCGCGCCCCACGCC
>JARIET010000143.1 GCA_031127185.1 Gemmatimonadota bacterium
GGGATGCACTCGTGGTGGGTGGCGGCAACTCGGCGGCGGAGTGCGCGATGGAACTGGCGCGGTGCGGCGCGCGCGTGACCCTGGTGCACTACGAATCGGGGTTCGTGACGCACACCATCAAGCCCTGGGTGATGCCGGATTTCGAGGCGCTAGTCGCGGCTGGCACCATTCGAACGCTTTGGAATGCTCGCGTACGCGAAATCCTCCCATCCGAAGCGCGGCTCGATGTCGCCGGTGCGCCGGCGCTGCTGGCGGCCGACGCCGTCTACCTCATGACTGGATACACGCCGCGGCCAGGGTTGCTCGGTGACCTGGGCGTGCCGTTTGACGCCGTCACGGGTGCCCCGGCGTACGATCCGGAGACCATGGAGACGCCGGTGCCGGGGGTGTTTGCCTGCGGCGTGCTGGTGTCGGGCGTCAAGGCGAATGGTGTATTTATCGAGAATGGGCGGGGGCACGGGGCGCTGATCGCGGCACGGCTGGCGTCGGCATTCCAATAGCCGTTGCCGCGTGCGAACTGTTCGGGGTGCGATCCGGGATCTTTCGCCCGGAAATGGCTTCGCCATAGTCACTCCCGAGCCTCGTGCCCGTGAAATCGGTTCCGCTGAAGAGCAAGTCGAAAATGGGGGGCGTGAGTGTCACGTACGGAGCCCCTCGGCCAGAGGCGGTCAGACCTGGACTCATTCTCGCGTTACGGCGGGCCCACGCATCGTTGGCGCGAACTTCCAGCCGCACGCGCTTCCCTTCGACGCGCACGGAGAGGCTGTCAAGGTCGCCCTGCCCAACGAACTGCATTGTGGCGCGATATCCGGTCCCGTCCGGCTCAAGCCAAACCCAGAGGTCGGCTTCCCGCTCGCCACTCCAACCCGTGAGCCGGAGGCGGTATGTCCCGGAGGGATCGACGTCCCCGGACTTGGTTTGGTAGGCCACGACCTTTCCTGTCGACGAGGGCGCACCGGTGGCGATACCACCCGTAGTGCGGCCCGCGCACGCTGCGCTCAGAACCGCTACGGAGAGGGCGAAGAGTTCGCGCATAGGCCTGAGATCGAAGGTGGAAGTCCCAGAGTGTGTGGACAAGGCGGCTACCGGACTGCGAAATTCCCCCAATGGCATACCCCGACGTCCTCGAAAAGCTCGTATCCCTCGCCAAACGGCGCGGATTCATTTTCCAGTCCTCCGAGATCTATGGGGGCACGGGCTCGGTCTGGGACTACGGCCCGCTTGGCGTCGAGCTCAAGAACAACGTCAAGGCGCGTTGGTGGAATGCAATGGTGCGTCAGCGCGACGACGTCGAGGGGCTCGACGCGGCGATCCTGATGCACCCGAGAGTTTGGGAGGCGAGCGGTCACGTCGCGGGGTTCAGTGATCCGCTTATCGACTGCAAGACCTGTAAGGCGCGCTTTCGCGCCGACAAGCTGCAGGACGCGCAGTGTGCGCGTAAGCCTAGCAAGAAGCCAGGTGAGCACGCGGAGTGTCAGCTCACAGAGCCGCGGCAGTTCAACCTGATGTTCAAGACCTTCATGGGTCCGGTCGAAGATTCTGCCGCCGCGGTCTACCTGCGGCCGGAGACGGCGCAGGGGATCTTCGTGAACTTCCTGAACGTGCAGCAGGCCACGCGGCAGAAGGTGCCGTTTGGCATCGCGCAGATCGGCAAGGCGTTTCGCAACGAAATCACCCCCGGGAATTTCACGTTCCGTACCCGCGAGTTCGAACAGATGGAGATGCAGTTCTTTGTCGAGCCGGGCACGGACATGGAGTGGTTCGAGAAGTGGAAGGCGGCACGGCGCGAGTGGCACATCGGACTTGGCCTCGACGCGGACCGTCTGCAGTTCCACCAGCACGGCGAGAAGGAACTCGCGCACTATGCGCGCGCCGCTTTCGATATCGAGTTCGACTTTGGCGGCACGCTTGGGTTTCAGGAGATTGAGGGCGTACATAATCGCTCCGACTTCGACCTCAAGCAGCATCAGGAGTTTTCAGGCAAGCGTCTCGAGTACGTGGATCAGGCGGCGAACAAGCGCTACCTCCCGTACGTGATTGAGACGTCAGTCGGCGCCGATCGCGTGACGCTGGCCACGCTGGTGAACGCTTATCGTGAGGAGACGGTCGAAGGCGAGCAGGAGGGGCGCACCGTCCTGCGGCTGCATCCAGCGCTGGCGCCGATCACGGCGGGGGTGTTTCCGCTGACCAAGAAGGATGGCCAGCCCGAGATGGCGGAGCGCGTCGCAGCGGAGCTGCGTAAGCGTTTCACGGTCTTCTACGATGACGCCGGGGCAATTGGGCGCCGATACCGAAGACAAGACGAAGCGGGTACCCCGTTTGGCATCACAATTGACAGTGATTCAACCAGGAACAACGATGTGACGATCCGCTTCCGCGATGACCTCCAGCAGATCCGGGTGTCGGCCGAAAAAGCCGGGGATGTGATCGCCGCATACCTCGCCTCGGACGTGGCCACGGCAGAGGCCGGAAAGGCCGGAACGGCTTAACGTTTCTATAGGTTGTAACGTCAGTCGTTTTGGTGCGCGGCGCGGGTATCGCCCGGGGGGTGAAACGCCTTTCCGGGCGCCCGTGTCAAAGTCACCATGCTCCTCCGCCTCGCCACAATCGGACCGCCATGAAGACCTCAAAGTCGTCGCGCCGTCGGACCCGGGTTGCTGGTTTTACGCTGATCGAAATTCTGGTCGTGATCGTGGTCATCGCGATCCTCGCCACGCTCGTTGCGCCGAACGTATTCCAGCACGTGGGCACGGCCAAGTCGACCACGGCCAAGTCGCAAATTGAGATGATCTCTTCCGCGCTCGACGCCTACCGGCTCGACACGGGCGCGTATCCGAACACCGCGCAGGGCCTGCAGGCACTTCAGGAACTCCCGACAGTCGACACACCGACCAACTGGCGCGGCCCGTATCTCCGGAAGGCAGTTCCGCTCGATCCCTGGGGCCGTCCCTACGTGTTTGTTTCGCCGGGGGAAGTGAACACCAGGGGCTTCGACCTCCTCTCCTACGGCGCCGATGGCAAGCTGGGCGGCGAGGGCGAAGACGCCGACGTTGTGAGCTGGAACTGACGTCTGCATAGCCCGATTCGGGACTGATGCATGCCCACTTTTGCCTACGACGCCGTTGACGGCACCGGTCGGCGGCAGCGCGGCCTGCTGAGCGCGGAGAGCGCAGGCGCACTCTCCAAGTCGCTCGAAGACCGGGGCCTCCTCGTACTGAACGTGGACGAGTCGGCTCCGGGCGCCGGGACCAAGTGGTGGCGCCCTGGACGAAAGCGCGAAGTACTCGAGTTCACGCGGGCCATGTCCGCGCTGTTGCCCGTGGGCATGCCGCTCTCCAAGGCACTCGACGCCGCGACGGGCGTGACGTCCGGCGACGTTGCGGAAACAATCCGCGACGTGCGTTCGCGTGTGGAGCGTGGCGTTCCGCTTGCTGACGCGCTCGGCGAACACCGCAGCTTCTTCGATCCCCTCTATGCGGGCATCGTGCGCGCAGGCGAGCGCAGCGGCGACCTCGATACGGCGTTTACTCGGCTCGCCGAGCAGCTGGAGCGCGAGGAAGAGCTGCGCGCACGGATCATTTCGGCGTCGATCTACCCTCTCCTGCTTGCGGCGGCGGGTACGCTCGCCGTAACGGTGCTGATGCTCTTCGTGCTGCCGCGTTTCGTGGTGTTGCTCGAAGGCAGTGGCGCCACGTTACCTGCTACAACCCGTGCGCTCCTGACCGTGACCGCCGGAATGCGAAAGGCGTGGCCGGTGTTTGCGCTGCTGCCGTTCGTGGGCGCTGCGCTCTTCGCATGGGTTCGCAACACTGCCGAAGGCCGTCGCGCGTGGGCCACGGTGCTGCTGCGTACGCCCCTGGTGCGCACGCTGCGCCAGTACGCCCTGTCCGCGCGATTCGCGCGACTGCTCGGCGTGCTGCTCGCCGGCGGCGCTCCGCTGCTTCCGGCGATTGACGACACGATGGAAAGTGTCGGCGACCCGGTGGCCAAGGACGAGATCGCGCGGATCCGCGCGCTCGTGCGCGAGGGGAGTTCGATGCGCGCCGCGCTCAGCACGAGCACGCTCTTTTCGCCGTTGCTTGCCCAGCTGGTGGGTGTGGGCGAAGAGGCGGGGCAATTGCGCACGTTCCTGATCAAGTCGGCCGACATCTTCGAGGAGCGCACGGAGCGCGCCACCCAGCGTCTGGCGGCGCTTGCCGAGCCCGCGATGATTGTGGTGTTCGGCGCGATCGTGGCGTTCGTCGCACTGTCGCTGTTGCAGGCCATCTACGGCATCAACGCGAGCTCGTTCCGATGAACAGGCGCCCTCGCGGCCGGCGCGGTTTCACGCTGTGGGAAACGGCGCTGGTGCTCGCCGTTCTCGCAGTGACGCTGCTGCTGGCCGCGCCGGCGATTGGCGACTTCGGGGCGCAGAAACAGCCCACTGATGCCGACGCCTTGCTGGCGCTGCTGCGCGACTCGCGACGCGAAGCGGTGCACATCAACGCGCTCGTGGCGCTGCGTATGGACCCGACCACCGGCCGGTACCGCGTGGACACCACGGGCGTTCACGGCATCGGGACGATGAAAGAAGGGACGCTCGAGCTCGGCGGCGCGTCCACGTTGGTGACCGATCTGGCGCGACTCCAGTTCCTGTTCCAACCCACAGGTGCGGCGTTCGCAGATTCGGTCGGCGTGCGCGGACCGAGCGGTACCGTGATGGTGACGGTGGACCCGTGGAGCGGAGTTGCACGTGCCGACGCGCGTTAGCGTGTCCTGCCTTCGCGCCGGCAGCCGCCGCGGAGTGACGCTCTTTGAGGCCGTCGCCGCGATGGCGATTGTGGGCATCGTATCCATTGCCGCGCTCGAGGCCGCAGGCGCGCAGATGCGCGCGGCAGAGCGTTCGCGACGCGCGGTCGAGGCGGCATCGCTCGCCCAGCAGCGCCTGGACTGGCTCGATTTCCTGAATGAGCAGCAGCTGCGCTCGCTTCCGGACACCGTGAGGGAAGGGGCCTTCTCCGCGCCGCTTGATGAATACTCGTGGGAGACCGAGGCGTCTCCCGTGTCGACGCAGCCGGGTGTCTACGATGTGCTGGTACGGGTCCGCTGGACCAAGGATGACGCCTTCACGCTGCGGACATTCGTGTACCGGCGCCCAATCGTCACGACGAGCATCGGCGGGCGCGGGGGGCGAGGGGGGCAATGATCCGTCGCACTCCGCAGCGCCTCCGTGCCGGCATGACGCTGATGGAGCTCGTCGTGGCGCTGACCGTGCTCGGGATGCTCGCCGCGGCTGGTGGGCTCGCTTTCACGACGATCATCGACCGGCAGGAGACGGTCCGCACCGCGAGTGCCGAGGTGGAGCGCGCGGCAGCATTGCGCGAGACCATTCGGCAGTGGGTTCTCCAGGGCGAACTAATGCTGCAGCAAGGCGGTGTGCCTCGCGGTGGCCGAGGCGGCGCGGTTGGGCGCCAGCTCGCCGTGGTGCAGCCGGGCAGTCGCGCAGGCAGCGGTGCGACCACGGGTGTGACAGCCGCGACGTCGACAGGAAATGAACTCAGTGTCACGACGAACGCGCCAAACCCGCTGATGGCAGCTGCGGTGCGGATTCGCCTCTTCGTGGATACCGATGCGAACACGCCCGAGGAAGGGCTGACCATGGAGTACCAGGCTAGCAACAACACGGCGCTTGCGCGGCGCCAACTCGATCCAAACGTGGGCGACCTGTCGATCGAACTGCTTGACGCCCGGACGGGGCGTTGGTACGCGAGCACGCAGGCCGCCGCGATTCAGGCCTACGCGCTGCGCTTTGCAATGATCGCCGCCGAGGGCAAAGTATTGCCTCGGTTGATGGAGACGCCGATGACGATCGTGTACGGCGAGGTGCCCGCCCGATGACGACAGCCCGCATGCGCTCCCGTCGCGGTGTTGCCATGCTCGCGGCTCTTTGGCTCGTGGTTGGGATCACCGTTGTGGCGCTTGAGTTCACACTGGTTGGGCGAGAGCGGCGAGAGTTCGGCCTCGCGGCGGCGGATCGCGCACGTGCTTCAGCGGCTGCGCTCGGCGCATTTGCCGTTACGCGAGCGCGGCTCGAAGCGGCGCTTCGCGCCGGCCCCCAGAATACCAGTGGTGCCGTGGGAGGCATCCGCTCGGCGGACCCCTGGCTCGGCGTGGATTCAATCTTCTCAGGGTCCACGATGGTCGACAGCATGGTCGTCACCGTCGAGGCCATAGATCTGGGGACCAAGCTGAACATCAACCAACTCTCCGAGACCGACCTGCGCACGCTGTTCACGAACTTGCTTGGCGACTTTGTGCGCGCTGATGCCATGGCGCAGGCCATAGCCGACTGGCGCGACCAGGACGACATTCCGCGCGTGAAGGGCGGCGAGCGCGAGGAGTACATCAAGGCCGACCTGCTTCGGTTGCCGACCAATCAGGGGTTTCGGGACATCGAGGAGTTGCTAGACGTAAAAGGCGTGACACCTGAGGTGTACGATGTGGTGAGTCCGTTTCTTACCACGCTCGGCGCCGCGCAGATCAACCTGAACAGTGCGCCGGTGCCCGTGCTGCGTGTGTTGCCAGGAATGACGGACGAGATCATTGCCCGAATCTTGTCGATTCGGTCGCGCGGGGGACGTATCAATAGCGTTGCCGAGGTGATGCCCCAGCAGCGGGCTGGAGTGGGCCGCGACGTTCAGGTGGCGATGGCGGCGCAGAACCAACGCGCGCAGCAGGCAATCGCCACCAGGGCGGGGGTGCTGACCACCCAGCTTCAACTGACGCTCCTCGTGCAGGCCAGCCCGGCGGCGAAGCCGGTGCGGCTGCGCGTAATGATCCAGCGATCCAACGAGAACGGCCAGCCTGCGGCCGACGTGACGGCAGAGGAATGGCGATGAGTCCGCGGCAACGCAGCACGGCAACTTTGGGGCGATCAGGTTCTCGCGCGCGTTATTCGGCACGACCTGTTCGCCAGGCTGTTCCGGGATCCGGAACTTGAACCGGCGGGGGCCGCCTTCATCCACCTTGAATCGCACGCGAATCGTCGCGGCCTCTCCGTCGGGCGGCATCGTGATGTCCTGCGTGTCCACCACGCGGCCTTCACTCTCCACCACCAGCGGGAACTTCTCGCCGGCAAACCCGGTCTGCGTGACGACGACGTCCACCACCAGCGACGTGCCCTTCAGCGCCGTACGCGGCGTCTCCACGCGACTCACCTGAATATCGCGCACCAACCGCTCTTCACCGACGCCCACAGGGAACACCGGAATCGACTCGGCCTTGAGCGAAGCGAGCGACACATCAAACGCCGCTTCCGACGTGTCCGCGCCGTCGGTGACGACGATGAGCCCCGAGAGTGGGA
>JARIET010000144.1 GCA_031127185.1 Gemmatimonadota bacterium
GCCGCGCCGTGCATCACGGCGCTGCCGCCCCTTGTGCCAGTGCAAACGTTGCCACCACCGGACAGTTGATCACGACGCCCACGGCGTGCAGTCCACCGATGGCCGAATTCGGTGTGCCCGGCATCGCACTGACCACCAGGCCGCGTTCGGCGAACGCGCGCACCTCGCCGAGTGTGATGAGCTTTTCGCGTTGGTTGGCTGCAATGGCGGCCGGTGTCCACATCACGAGATGCAGATCCCAGAGCGGGGAATAGGCGGTGGAAACGCCGCGTTTCCCGGGCGCACCCTCGAGGATGTTCAGCGGCGCCAATCCGTCGAGGAGGGCCGACTGCATGCCCTGCCGGTCCGGTGAGTCGCGTCCTGTTGCGCCGTTGGCAAATGCGACGATGGCGAAGCGCGCGGATCCTGTCGCTGCGGAGGCCGCAGCCGGCGCGTTCGCGAGACTTGCGACCCAGGTCGCGCCTTCGAGCGCCGCCACCATGGGGTCCGACGCTTCGGTCGAGATGTACCAGGCGTGGCGCGCGTCTGCGTAACCCCGTGTGATACGCATCGTGACGTGTTCGCGCACAGCATTCAGTGAAACCACACGGTCGAGGACGTGTCGCTCATCACCAATGATCGGCGCATTGATGACCACGCCGTTGGCCAGTTGCACGAACGGTGAATATCCGGGCTCTCCAACCGACCCGGGTTTGGCGTCGGCTGGAGGGAAGCCGGTTCCGGCCGCCGGCACCACCGATCGCTCGGGCGTGAAGTCGACCCCCGCAGCGTAGTGCAGTTGGCCGTCGGCCCCTTCCGTGGCTGACTGGACACTCGAGGTACCTGCCAGCGCCGCGAGGCGCGGCGCCCAGGAGACCCCGCGTCGCTCGGCGTCAGCGCGGTCCGACGACTCCGTGACGACGTACCAGACGAGCCGCCGGCCCACCAAGCCCTGATGCAGCGGCAGGGTGACGGTACCCGCCGCAGTGTCGACGCCTGCGGCAGGAGTGAGAGCGAACGTGGCCGGCGGAACGCGATTGCGCCCGCAGGCCAGCACAAAGAACAGGACAAAACTCAGCTTACGCATGTATATCCCCGTTGCCGCATGTACCCAATCGTCATCGCCAATGGTAGCGTTCTCACCTGCCCGAAACTTGCATCCCGGACCAGTTCCCATGACCGATAACCCAGAACGCCCCGGATTCGTTCCCCTCGCGACCTACCGAGAATACCCGGTGGACCAGATGGTGTCGCGCAGTCGCGCCTTTGCCGACGATATGCAGCGGCGGCGCACTGTGCGCCAGTTCAGCGATCGGCCCGTGCCGCGGGAGGTGATCGACGCGTGCATTGAGACGGCCGGTACCGCACCGAGCGGTGCGCACCAGCAGCCATGGCACTTTGTGGTGGTCAGTGACCCTGCAATGAAGCGCGCCATTCGCGACGCCGCGGAGGGCGCAGAGGCGGAGTTCTATTCCACCGCTCCGGCGGCGTGGCTCGCAGCATTGGCCCCGCTGGGTACGGACGCCAACAAGCCGTATCTCGAGAAGGCTCCGTACCTCATCGCGGTGTTCGCTGAGCGGTATGGCGTCAACGCAGACGGCTCGCGGCGCACACACTACTACGTGCAGGAGTCGGTGGGCATTGCGTCGGGCTTCCTGCTGGCCGCGTTGCACCACGCCGGCCTGGTCACGCTCACGCACACGCCGAGCCCGATGGGATTTCTCAACAAGGTCCTCGGGCGCCCTGAGAATGAAAAGGCGATGATGCTGGTTGTGGCGGGCTATCCGGCAGCGGACGCGTCCGTGCCCAACATCACGCGCAAGCCGCTGACGGAGATCGCGACGTATTTGTAGCGGCCACCACTGGTAGCTGAATGGCCTGCGTCGTGGGGATTGACAGCAACATCGCGGGGTCGTAAGGTAAACCGAATGGTTTACCTTGCTCGTTCGCTCGACGCCACCTTTGGCGCATTGGCGGACCCCACGCGCCGGAAGATTCTCCTGCGGCTCGCCCGCAGGGACGAGACAATCAAGGCGCTGGCCGGCCAGTTCACGATGACGCTGCCCGCCGTGTCCAAGCATGTGCGCGTACTGCAACGTGCCGGTCTGCTTCGGATCACACGCGACGGCCGCGCGAGGCGTACCAGCTTCGTTGGCGCGCCGATGCAGCAGGCGGCGTCGTGGATTGAGCAGTATCGCCCGCTGTGGGAACACCAGTTCGACCGACTCGCGCAGTACCTCAACGCCACCACTTCCGGCACCGACGCATGGCCACTGATTCCGCCGAGCCCACACTCGAAATCCGTCGCACCTTCAACGCCCCGCGCGAACGCGTCTACGCGGCGTGGACCAAGGCGGAAGAACTCCAGCGCTGGAGCGCGCCGGGCGACATGACGGTGCCAACGGCAGAGGTCGACCTGCGAGTGGGCGGCCGCTACCGGATTGTGATGGAAGCGCCGGACGGCACGCAGCACCGGGCGAGCGGCGTCTACCGAGTGATTGATCCGCCTGCGCGGCTGGCGTACACCTGGTCCTGGGAGACCCGTCCGGCGATCACCGATACGCTCGTGTCACTCGAGTTCATCGAGCGCGGCGCATCAACTGAAGTGGTGTTGCGCCACTCGAAGCTGCCGGGCGACGAGGAGCGAACGAGGCACGAACATGGTTGGATCGGCTGCCTCACCAAGTTGTCCACCTTCATCTGAACCGGAGCGATCACATGTCCGCATCCCCGAAGCAACTGCTCATCGCGGCCCTGAAGGACGAAACCGCCCGTACTCGCCGGCTGCTCAATGCGTTTCCCGCATCGGCCAGCGAAATGCGGCCGCACGCCACTTCGCAATCAGCTCGCGAGGTCGCGCACACATTGTGCATCGAAGCCGGGGTCAGCATGGCAGCAGTAAATGGCACGCTTGACCTGTCCAAAATGGGTGCCATGCCGCCAGCACCGGCAACGTGGAGCGAAGTACTCGCGGCGTTTGATGGTGCGTACGCAGGGCTCATCGGCCTGCTCGAACAAACCGCCGATGCTGAGCTGGACAAGGCCGTGACCTTCATGACCGGGCCGAAGCAGATGGGACCGGTGCCGAAGCTCGCGCTGGTGCAGTTCATGCTCAACGATCAGATCCATCATCGGGGCCAGTTGTCAGTTTACCTTCGGATGAGCGGCAGCAAGGTGCCTTCCATCTACGGGCCGTCGAAGGACGAGCCCTGGATGTAGCAGGCCGGGTGTGCCGCCAGGGCCGGCCAAGGTCAGCACCGCTTACCGTACAAACCAACGCAAGGACCGGAACGCCCATCCAAGGGTAAGAGCAGCGCATGCCAGCCCCGGCACACGGCACAGAGGCAGTGGGACGGACGCGGCACCACAACAGAGGCCAGAGTGAAGAAGTTTCTCGTGCTGTATCGATCAACCGTGTCAACGAAGGACCAGATGGCCGACCTTACTCCAGAGTCCGGCAAGGCCGAAATGGACCGCTGGATGGCCTGGGGTGGAAAGGCGGGCGCGGCGCTTGTCGACTGGGGCGCTCCGTTGGGAGAAACGGCAGAGCTGAACGGAACGAGCACCGGCGCACATCTGAGCGGCTATTCCATCGTGCAGGCGGAGTCGATGGCTACCGCAAAAGCCCTGATGGACGGACATCCGCATTACTCGGCGCCGGGAGCATCGATTACGCTCGTCGAGATCATGCCGATGCCGGGGGCGTAGGGCGTCAGGCGATGTCTGCCAGTGCCCCCGGGGATTCCCAGGTCTTGCCCCGGTGGTGCGCTGGCGCGCAACTCGACATTTTTCAGTCGCGATGGAACCAACCATTTCGACTGGCACCGACGGCTCGGCGGCCGCGCCCCTCACAGGTGCGGAAGTCGCACAGTGCCCGCTTACTCCGCGCTGGAAGCAGTTCTCCAAGCGCGTGATTCAGCTTGGGTTCCTCTTCTTCCTTCTGAAAGGAATCGCCTGGCTGGTTGTTGGTGTTATCGCCTGGCGCGGGCTGACCTGATTTCAGTCGCATGGCGGTCGCTCAGATCGCCTTGAACTCCTCAAACGGCTGCGTGCACGCGTTGCAGTAGTGCAGCGCCTTGCAGGCCGTGGACCCGAACTCGCTTCGCGGTGACGTGTTGTCCGAGCCGCAGAACGGGCAGAGCACCGTCTCGCGCCGCCGCAGCTGCACCGGCGAGTGCACCCCCGAATGACCGGGCGCGGCAATGCCGTAGGCGATCAGCTTTTCCTTGGCGGCCAAGGGAATCCAGTCGGTCGTCCACGCAGGGGTGAACATGGTGCGCATCTTCGCTCCCGGCATACCGGCGGCGTCCAACGCGGAAATGATGTCGTCCTCGATGGTCTTCATCGCCGGGCAGCCGGAGTAGGTCGGCGTGATCACGACGGTCACCGCATCGCCGTCGATCTCCACGTCTCGCACAATCCCCAGCTCCACCACGCTCAGCACCGGTACCTCGGGATCCTTTACGGTCTCGAGCACACCGTAGACGCGCGCACGCGTCACTTCCGAGTCTACCACTTGGCTCCGGGGTGCGTCCTCGGCAACACCTGCATCTCCGCGAGCATCACACCAAGGTGCTCGGTGTGAATTCCCGAGCGGCCGCCGCGCTGCTGATACACCTCGCCGGGCATCCGCAGTGTGGCGCGCGCAATCACGTCGCTCACGTCCCGCATCCACGGATCCTGCAACGTTGACGACTCCACCGCGAACTTCTGCGGCACCAGCTTCTGCTCGACAGCATCAGTCGTGAACAACTCGCCCGTGTAGCGCCACAGTTCATCCAGCGCATCCTGCGCGCGGCCGTGGCTCTCGTCGGTGCCATCGCCAAGGCGCACGACCCATTCGGCGCTGTGCCGCACGTGATACCGCGTCTCTTTCAGGGCCTTGGCCGCGATACCGGCCAGATCCGCGTCGGCGCAGGACTGCAGCGCCTCCAGTTGGTGCATTGAGTAGACACTGAATAGGAACTGGCGTACGATCGTGAAGCCGAAGTCGCCCTTCGGCAGTTCCACCATGTGCGCGTTGCGATACCCGCGGTCGGTGCGCAGATAGGCCAGCGCATCGGCGTCGCGCCCTTTGCCTTCCACCGCTCCCGCGCGGCCAAGCAGCAGCGTCGCCTGACCAACGAGGTCCAGCGCAATGTTCGTGAGCGCGATGTCCTCTTCGAGGATCGGGCCGTGGCCGCACCACTCGCTCAGCCGGTGGCCGAGCACGAGTCGGTCATCGCCCAGGCGTTGCAGGTACTCCGCGAACTCCGCGCTCAGAAAACCCTCACGCCCTGCGGCACCTTGTAGAACTGGGGGTGCCGGTAAGCCTTGTCGTTGCCCGGTTCAAAGAACGGCCCCATGTCCTCGGGTGTGGAAGCCGTGATCTGATCCGACGGCACCACCCAGAGGCTCACCGCTTCGTTGCGCCGGGCGTACACATCGCGGGCGTTCTGCAGCGCCATTTCGGCGTCAGCGGCGTGCACGCTCCCCGCATGCTCGTGGGGGCCGCCTCCAGGCGGCTGAGTGAATACCTCCCACAACTTGTGGCTGGTGGATCCAGAGTCTGACGCGCTCATGCCGTTTCCGTCGTTACCGTGTGTTCCGTGTGCGTAGTTCTCACGCTGCTGAACTCGCGCGCGCCTGCTTCTCCGCATACGCCTCAGCGGCCGCGCGCACCCACGCACCGTCGTCGTGCGCCTTGCGCCGCGCCGCGAGCCGTTCGCGATTGCAGGGGCCATCGCCCTTCACCACACGCCAGAACTCGTCCCAGTCGATCTCGCTAAAGATCCAGTTCTTCGTGTCTTCGTCGAAGGTCATGCCCGGGTCGGGGATCGTGAGGTTGATCGCCTTCGCCTGACCAACCGTGAGGTTCACAAATCGCTGGCGCAACTCGTCGTTGCTCTTTCGCTTGATCCCCCAGCGCGACAGTTCGCCGGAATTCGGCGAATCGGCGTCGTGCGGGCCGAACATCATCAGCGATGGCCACCACCAGCGATTCAGTGCATCCTGCGCCATGGCGTGCTGCTCCGGCGTACCAGCCGCCAGCGTCGCCATGATCTCATAGCCCTGGCGCTTGTGGAAGTTCTCTTCCTTGCAGATGCGCACCATCGCGCGGGCGTAGGGGCCGTAGCTCGCCTTGGCGAGCATCGTCTGGTTCACAATGGCAGCGCCATCCACCAACCAGCCCACCGCGCCGATATCGGCCCAGGTGAGCGTCGGATAGTTGAAAATGCTCGAGTACTTCGCCGTGCCGGAAAGGAGTTGCAGCACCAGGTCGTGCCGATCGACGCCGAGTGTCTCGGTGCCGCAGTAGATGTAGAGTCCGTGGCCGGCTTCGTCCTGCACCTTGGCCATCAGTGACATCTTTCGGCGCAGCGACGGCGCACGCGTGATCCAGTTCCCCTCGGGGAGCATACCGACCACTTCGGAATGGGCGTGCTGCGACATCATACGGATCAGCTGCCGGCGGTACTTCTCCGGCATCCAGTCCTTGGGCTCGATCGTCTCGCCGCGCGCAATACGCGCTTCAAACTCGGCGACGCGCTTGGGATCGTCAGTGCTGGCTGGCGCAGGTGTCATATGCGGGTGTGTGCTCCTCACTGAAATCTACCGTAAATTGCGGTCACCATGCTGAACACCAACGAGTACCCCGCAGAGGGGATGGTTTCGACGGCGGTTACCGGCGGCGTCGGGATCGTCGAGTTCGGGCACCCCAAGGGGAACTCGCTTCCGGGAGCGCTGCTGCGGCGGTTGGCCCAGTGCATCACGGAAACCGGCGCCCGGGATGACGTGCAGGTCGTCGCGTTGCGCAGCGGCCGTGCCGGGCCATTCTGTGCGGGCGCGTCGTTCGATGAACTCGCCGCCATCCAGGATGAGCGCCAGGGCAAGGAGTTCTTCCTCGGCTTCGCCCGCGTGGTGCTCGCCATGGTCCGTTGCCCCAAACCGGTCGTGACGCGAGTGCAGGGAAAGGTGGCCGGCGGTGGCGTGGGAATCGTCGCCGCGTCGGACTATGTGATGGCCACCGAACAGTCGCCGCTGCGGCTGAGTGAACTTGCCGTCGGGATTGGCCCCTTTGTCGTGGGCCCCGCGATCGAACGCAAGGTTGGGTCCGGCGCGTTTGGAGCCATGGCGCTCGATGCCGATTGGCGCACTGCCAAGTGGGCCCTCGACACCGGACTGTACCACCAGATCCACGACAGCGTCGCGGCGCTCGATTCGGCGTACGACAGTTTCGTCCAGAAGATCGCCAAGGCCAACCCTGAGGCTACGCGGCGGATCAAGTCGACACTTTGGCGCGGCACCGACGACTGGGAGCGTCTCCTCGACGAGCGCGCGGC
>JARIET010000145.1 GCA_031127185.1 Gemmatimonadota bacterium
GCCGTCGCGCCCTGGCTCTACACGATCCCGACGGCCGCGATGGCGTGGACGCTGCTCTTCGTCACGCTCGGCGTGATGCTCTGGGCCGGCCGGCACTTCTACACCGGCGCCTGGGCCGCCCTTCGGCATCGTTCCGCCGATATGAACACGCTGATCGCCATCGGCACCGGCGCGGCGTTTTTCTATTCTGTCGTGGCGACGGTCGCGCCGGACTTGTTCGTCAGTCGCGGAGTCTCGCCGGACGTCTACTACGAAGCAGTGATTCTCATCATCGCGCTCATTCTTACCGGCAATGCGCTCGAAGCACGCGCAAAGAAACAGACCGCATCGGCGCTGCGCGCACTCGTCGATCTCCAGCCCAAGACCGCGCGCATCGTGCGCGACGGTGTCGAAGTCGATTTGCCCGTGGAACAGGTCGTGGCCGGCGACACCGTGATGGTGCGGCCCGGCGAGCGCGTGCCGGTGGACGGACAGGTCACATCGGGCAGCACTGCGATTGACGAGAGCATGCTGACTGGCGAATCGCTCCCGGTGGCCAAGGCCGTCGGCGACCGGGTCATCGGCGGCACGATCAACCGGACCGGGGCGTTCCAGTACACGGCGACAACGCTGGGCGCGGACAGCATGCTCGCGCAAATCGTGAAGCTGATGCGCGACGCCCAAGGCTCACGCGCGCCGATTCAGCGACTGGCGGACCAGATCAGTGGCGTGTTCGTTCCGGTCGTCATCGGCATTGCGATCGTGACGTTCGGCGTGTGGTATCTGGCTGCGGACGCAGCGCCAGCCGCGCGTGCATTCACCGCCGCGGTCGCCGTGCTGATCATTGCCTGTCCCTGCGCGATGGGGCTCGCCGTGCCCACTGCGGTGATGGTCGCCACTGGAAAAGGGGCGTCGCTGGGCGTGTTGATCAAGGGCGGCGAGGCGCTGCAGCGCGCGGGGGACATCCAGACGATTGTGCTCGACAAGACTGGCACCGTCACCGAGGGGCGCCCCACGCTCACCGATGTCGTGCTGGCTCCCGGTTCCGCCCGTTCCTCACGCGAGCTGGTGTCGCTGGTGGCGTCGCTCGAAACGCGGAGCGAGCACCCCGTGGCCGACGCCATCGTTCGCTACGCCAAGGACCAGGACTTCGCGCTCAGCACGCCCGAGGGTTTTGATTCTGTCACTGGCCGCGGCGTCTTGGGCGTCGTCACTGGATCGGCGGTTGCGGTGGGCAACGCCGCACTGATGGATGACTACGCCATCGACGTGGCACCTATGCAAGAAACCGTTGAGCGGCTTGCAGCCGACGGAAAGACCCCGATGTTCGTCGCGGTGGATGGCGCACTCGCTGGTGTCGTAGCCGTAGCCGACCCGATCAAGGAGACGTCGCGCGCCGCGATCTCGCGCCTGCGCGCGATGGGACTCGAGGTGGTGATGCTCACGGGCGACAACGCACACACGGCTGCAGCAATCGCCCGGCAGGCCGGCATCGATCGCGTGGTTGCGGGCGTGCTCCCCGACGGCAAGGTCGCGGAGATCAAGCGCATTCAGGGTGAGGGCAAAGTGGTCGCGATGATCGGCGACGGGATTAACGATGCGCCGGCACTCGCCCAGGCCGATGTCGGCATGGCGATCGGCACGGGCACCGATGTCGCCGCAGAGGCGGCGGATATCGTATTGATGCGCGGCGACCTCAGTTCGGCGGCGCAGGCCGTGGAACTCTCCCGCCGCACAATGCGAACCATGAAGCAGAATCTCTTCTGGGCGTTCATCTACAACGTCGTGGGCATTCCGATTGCCGCTGGGGCGCTCTATCCGGCGTTCGGACTCCTGCTCAGCCCCATCCTGGCGAGTGCGGCAATGGCGTTCAGCTCGGTCAGCGTGGTCGGCAACAGCCTGCGGCTCCGCCATGCGCGCATTGCCGGCTGATCGCTGGTGTTGATCACAGGTTGAGCGATCGGCCGGTCACGGAGTACTTTGGGCGGGCAATACGGCATACCGGAGAATGACAATGGCGTCCACGAAAACCGCGAAGCGCGCGATTCCCGTCACCGAGGCCGCCGGCTGCGCCTGCGTGATGCCGGGAGATGATCACAACGGTCGGCGCGCGCTCGCCGTGGATCCCGACGCCAAGGAGCGGAATCTCAAGCGACTTCGGCGCATTGAGGGCCAGGTTCGCGGCATCCAGAAGATGGTGGAGGAGCAGCGGTATTGCGCCGACATCATGACGCAGATTTCTTCCGTGCACGAGGCGCTCCGCGGCGTGGGCCGGGAGTTGATGCGGAATCACCTCAAACATTGCGCCTCCACGGCGATCAAGTCGAGTGCAACAGACGCTGAGGCGATGTACGACGAACTGCTGGAGATGATGTACCGGCACAGCCGGTAGGGAGATGACGATGAAGCGTCAATCAACAGTCGCTCGCAAGGCGGCCGCATCACGGGTCGGTGCAGGCACTCAAGGGTCCGGCGACTGGCGCGCCGAGACTTTGGCTCGCATGCGAGCGCTCATCTTCGCGGCCGACCCTGCGATGATTGAAGAACAGAAATGGAAGAAGCCGTCGAATGGGATGAAGGGCGTGCCTGCCTGGTCCCACGGCGGCCTCATCTGCACCGGCGAGACGTACAAACAGGTGGTGAAGCTCACCTTTGCGCGCGGCGCCAGCCTTCCCGACCCCGCGCATCTGTTCAATGCCAGCCTCGAAGGCGGCACACGCCGGGCGATTGACATTCGCGAAGGAGAAACGATCGACGCGCGCGCCTTCAAGGCCTTGGTGAAGGCTGCAGTGGCCGAGAATTCGGTGGCGCCTCAGAAGAAGCCGAACGCGCGCACCACACGATGAGCGTGGCAAGGCGCCAGAAACCCGTCCTGCTTTCCGGCGGCAATCCGCAGATCGCCAAGGCCGACGGCGACGCGCCGGTGCAGGCGTACATCAACGCGATGCCTGGCTGGAAGAGCGCGCTGGGCAAGCGCCTCGATACGCTGATCGTCCGAGCTGTGCCCAAGCTGCGGAAGGCCGTGAAGTGGAACTCGCCCTTTTACGGTGTTGAGGGCAAGGGCTGGTTCCTCTCCACCCACGTGCTGACGCGCTATGTCAAGGTGACGTTCTTTCGCGGCAGGTCACTGAAGCCACTGCCTCCGGGCGGCACGCCCAAGAGCAAGGAATCGCGTTGGATCGACATTTACGAAGACGACGTGCTCGACGAAAAGCTGCTCACCAAGTGGATCAAGCAGGCGGCCACCATCCCGGGGTGGGACGGCGGCTCACCAAAGAACGGCGGCGTAGCGCTGTAGTTCGCTTCGGCGGGGCTGGGGTCTCGGCCGCAAGGATTAGTCATCGATCAAAAACCCAGAGCATCAAGCAAGCGAATCCGGCGCATTGGGTCAATCCATGCGGTTGATGCTCTAGTTCTTGCCTGATGATCCAATCGATAGAGCCGAGACCTGTCTAGCGTCGTCTCCTCTTTGGGCTCCGAGGCTTTACATACCTAGAACTGCTATGTATAATGCTGCTAGGTATGACGGTCGTCGACCGAAACGCTCTCTGCCACGCGTGAATTCATGGAAATCAACAAAGACCTGATCGCCGCGTCGTCCACGCCCATCGTCCTCGCGATCCTGGCCGAGGAGGACAGCTACGGCTATGCGATCCTGATGCGTGTGCGCGAACTCTCCAAGGGGCAGATGGAGTGGACCGACGGGATGCTCTACCCCGTGCTGCACCGGCTCGAGCGCCTGGGTCACGTCACGGCGCGTTGGGAGAACTCGGAGACGGGCCGCAAACGCAAGTACTATCGCATTACCACCGCAGGCAAAGCGCAGCTCGCCGAGGAGCAGCGGCAGTGGCAGGCGGTGAACGCGACGCTGAAGGGCATTTGGTCCTCGCTCTCGATCACGCTCGCGCCGATTGCTGCGCCGCACGCGGCATTTACTCTCGAGGCTGCATAACCATGGCGACACCACATAACGCACCAGACCGCGCGCTTGAAGACCAGATCGACCAATGGCGCAGCTATCTCCGGCGCCGACAGGCCATTCAATCGGTTGACGTCGCCGAGCTCGAAGACCATCTGCGGGAGCAGATCGACACGTTGAGCTCGGCTGGACTGTCCACGGACGAAGCGTTCCTCGTGGCGGTGAAACGCATCGGCGACCTGAATGCGCTATCGCGGGAGTTTGCGCGCGAGCATTCGGACCGCCTCTGGAAGCAGCTCGTGGATGCGCCGGCGGACGCGGGAGACGCGCCAGCGCGGAGTCGCACCGACGCCGCGGTTGCGATTGGCCTGGCCGTGGCTGCGGGTGTGGCCGTCAAGGCGCCGGCATTGTTCGGCCTGCCGATGACCGACGGGAACGAAAGCTTCTATGTCCGGCACGCGAGTCTCTTCGTCCTGCCGATGCTCACCGGCTACTTCGTCTGGAAGCGGAAGATCGCCGCGGGCACCCTGCGCTGGCTGGGCGCGGCGTTCGTCGCGGCGCTGGTCTTCGCAAACGTGTATCCCCTGGCGCCAATGGGCGCGCTCCAGATGCTGACGGCACTCCACCTGCCGATCGCTCTTTGGCTCGCAGTCGGCGTGGCGTACGCCGCCGAGCGCTGGAATCAGGTCGCGGGCCGGATGGACTTCATTCGCTTCTCCGGCGAGCTCTTCATTTACTACGCGTTGATCGCATTCGGCGGCGGCGTGTTCACGGGCTTTCTCCTGATGCTGTTCAAGATCATCGGCATCGACGCCGAGCCCTTCGTGCAGACCTGGCTGATTCCCTGCGGGGCGGCAGGCGCTGTGGTGGTCGCATCGTGGCTCGTCGAAGCAAAGCAAAGCGTGATCGAGAACATGGCGCCGGTGCTGACGCGTCTCTTCACGCCGCTCTTCGCCACGCTTCTGGTCGCGTTCCTCGCGACGCTGCTCTTCACCGGGCGCGGGATCAACATGGAACGCGACATGCTTCTGGCCTTTGACGGACTCCTCGTCATCGTGCTGGGGTTGCTGCTCTATGCCATCTCCGCACGCGATCCGCGTGCGCCGGCGGGTCCATTCGACGTGATGCAGGTGGTGCTGGTCGTCAGCGCGCTGCTCGCCGACGCGGTGGCGCTGTGGGCGATTGGCGCGCGGATCTCCGAGTACGGCTTCAGCCCGAACCGGGTCGCCGTGCTGGGAATGAACATCATCCTGCTGGTGAACCTCGCGTGGTCGGCAGTCGTGTACATCCGATTCCTGCGGGGACAGGGGCCGTTCGCCGTGCTCGAACGCTGGCAGACGAACTACCTGCCGGTGTACTCCGTGTGGGCGACCGTCGTCGTGATTGTGTTTCCCGTCGTTTTCGGGTTCCGCTGAGTTCGGAGCGGCGTCATGCCTGACCGCCTCCCCAGCCTCGTGCTGCTCGTCGGCTTCTGGGTGCCGGCCGTGCTGGCCGGCCGTGCGGCTGCGGAGTTTGCGCAGCGACGCGCCGGGCGCGTTCGCCCGGCGCTGCTCTACTCCGGAATGGCCGCGTTTGTGCTCGCGTCGTCTGCGGTCTGGTACATCATCAACCTCAGTACCGTGCCACCGTACATCCCCGGAGCCACAAGGGATCCGACGTTCGTGCCGCCAGGCGGAGCCGCCGCGCTCGGCGTCATTACCGGCGTGATGGTACTGCCCGTGAGCGCACTCGCCTGCTGGCTCGCATTCCGCGGCCGCTCGCGCTCCCTCGCTCACACAGCCTCACGCTGACGCCGTGCCCCGATTCGTTCAACGTTTGCGTTCCATCGCCGAACTGCGGTTCTCCGCGCTCGATTTCAAGGTCGGGCTGCGGATGCTCGGCCGACATCCCGGACTTTCCGTCGTCGGCACGGTCGCAGTTGCAGTCGCCATCGCGCTGGGTACGATCTACTTCGAGGCCGTCGACAAGTTCCGGAACCCACGCCTGCCCATTCGGGACGCCGATCGCGTGGTCTCGATTCTCAACTGGAATGCGAAGGGGATTGAGCCCGACTCGCGACTGCTCAACGACTTCGCCAGCTGGCGCAAAGATCTGCACAAGGTCACCGACCTCGGCGCGGCCATCACCTTCCAGCGCAACCTTGAGACGGAGAACCGGAACATCGAGCCGGTCTACGGAGCGGAGGTCACAGCGACGGCCTTTACCATCATGAGGACCCCTCCGCTCCTCGGCCGCACGCTCACCGCGCGCGATGAACTGGCCGGCGAACCACCCGTCGTCGTGCTCAGCCACTCAGTCTGGACGCGGCGATTTGCAGGCGATTCACGGGTGGTCGGCAAGGCGGTGAAGCTCGGAAGCGTCACCGCGACCATTGTCGGCGTTATGCCCAAAGGTTTCGCGTTCCCCGTGAGCCACAAGATCTGGACACCGCTGCGCCAGGACGGATCGCTGATCGCGCCGGGCACTGGACCGTCGGTGCGGGTCTTTGGCCTTCTCGCGTCCGGCGTGTCGCTGGGTGAAGCGCAGGCCGAGCTTGCCGTGTTCGGCGCGCGCGTCGCGTCGAGCTATCCGGAGACGCACAAGGACCTGAGACCGCGGGTCGTTCCGTACGAGAAGCCGCTGCTGGAAGGCGGCGAAGCGGGATTCATCGGCCGGTTGATGTACCTGGCGAATACGATCTTCCTGATGCTGCTGACGATCGTCTGCACCAATGTCGCAACGCTCGTCTTCGCGCGGACGGCCACGCGAAAATGGGAGATCACCGTTCGCAATGCACTCGGCGCGAGCCGCGGGCGCATCATCGCGCAGCTGTTCATCGAGGCGCTGGTTCTGGTCGGAGGCGCGACCGTTGTCGGGCTCTTCGTCGCACGCGTCGCAATGGGGTATGGCCTTGCCATGCTCGCCACCAGTGACACCGTTCCGTTCTGGTTCAATGCGACTCTGTCGTGGAAGACAATTGTCTACGCCGGATTCCTCACCGTCTTCGCCGCCGCCATCATCGGGATCCTTCCGGCTCTGCGTGTCACGCGGGGCAACCTGCACGACGCCATGCGGAGTCAGGGTTCAGGCGCAGGCCTCCGATTCGGCTGGTTCTGGACCACAGTGATTGTGGTCCAAGTCGCGATCACCGTCGCGTTCATGCCGCTCGCCGCTGGCGGCATCTTCGAGTCCAACCGGTTCAAGGATCGCGCCGCGGGAATCGGCGCGGATCGGTTCCTCACTGCAGGTGTCGCCCTGGATCGCGAAGACCACGCGCTCGACTCGGCCGCGTTCGCTGCGCGCGCGCGCCTCAGCATCAGCGCGCTTGAGCAGCGGCTCGCCGCCGAACCCGGAGTGGAGGGGCTCGCATTCTCCGACAGGCTTCCCGTCGAGGATCAGTTCAAGTATCGGATCGATG
>JARIET010000146.1 GCA_031127185.1 Gemmatimonadota bacterium
AGCGCGAGGAGATCATCGGCGCGCTTGGCCGTGTTGTTGGCGCAGTTCGCCACGTGCCCGGCGTGCAGTTTCTGCGCCGCGGTGGCACCTTCGGCGGCGGCAGCCATCCCGATGTGTTCCGCCACAGCCAGCGCGGCGCGGCGGAGTCCGTAGCCGAGTCCTGGGCCAGTGGCCACGACGGTCGGGTCAAGGGCGTTGATTACGTGCCCCGCGTGCGTCTTCATGTATTCGAGGTTCGTGGGCTGGCGCGCGGCCAGTGCGGCATGCTGCTGCGCCACGCGGGCCTCGCCCAGCGCGGTCGGTAGCAGCCCCTGGTTCATCGGTGTGCCGTTGAACGAGTTGACGACATGGCCGATATGGTTGCCCACGGGTCCGGCCGGCACCGCCACGGTCGCCGCAGCCGCCGGGGCCACATAGATGCCCGGAAGCGGGGCGCCGGTCACCGCGACGACCACGCTATCGTAAATGTGCCGCGCTGCGTTGTCCGTGCTGATGACGAACGTGCCACGGCGATAATCAGCATCCGTCATTCCCGCTGCCTTGATCGCGGCGGCAACGTCGTTTCGCATCTTCTCCCGCAGCTGGGCATGTACTTCGTCCTTCTTGTTTCGTGGCAGCGCCAGCTGCACGTCAAGGGAGTCGCGAATGCGAGTGATGGCGACTTCGACCTTCGCGAGTGCGGCGATCTGGTCGCGGGTCAGGCCGGTCGCCGGGCGCGCTTGCGCATCGGCAGCGGCAGCGGTGGCAATGAATGCGATTGCAATAGCAGTTGGGCGGGGGGTCACGCAGGCCTCCACAGGCATACTGGGCGAGTCACGCAATTCTACGCTTGATGATACCGCGCCGTTGCGCCCGCCGCAGCCCTGCGGGGTGGGCGGTGGAGGCCTCGGGCAGCCATATTCCCCGAAACGCCACTGAAGGGGAGTCATGACCACCCGTCGCTCGTTCGTCAAGTGGGTCTCCGCCGCTGGTAGCGCTGTTGGACTCACGGGCCTGCCGCGTCTGGGCGAGGCACTCGAGCTCCCCGATGGCATCTGGACCCCCGCGTCGCCGGGACGGGCCCGCGCCCCGCTCAACATCCTCATTTTGGGGGGGACGGGGTTCACCGGACCGGAGCAGGTGGATTATGCGCTCGCGCGCGGTCATCGGGTCACGCTCTTCAATCGTAACAAGACCCGCCCCGGGATGTTCAATGGCAAGGTGCACGAAGAACTCGTTGGCGATCTCAATAACGACACCAGCGCGCTCGCGGGAAAGTCATTTGATGTCGTGATCGACAATCCCACCACCGCACCGGCGTGGGTGCGCAACGTGGCGCAGCAGCTCAAGGGACGAGTGAGGCATTACGTCTTTATCTCAACAACCTCCACGTACGGCAACGACCAGAGCGCGATCGGGCTCAATGAAGACAGCCCGACGGCGGTGCTCCCATCCGATGTTGACCCGTACACCCTCGATCCTCAGCTGCTGGGCCGCCACTACGGCGCGCTGAAGGTGCTGGCCGAGAAGGAGGTCCAGAAACACTACCCAGGCAGCTGGACGGTGATCCGGCCCTGCCTGATCGTCGGTCCGCTGGACCGCACCGATCGCTTCACATGGTGGCCGGCACGCATTGCGCAGGGCGGAGAGGTCCTCGCGCCGGACAGGCCCGATGATCCGTGCCAGTACATCGATTCCCGCGACCTCGCCGAGTGGACCGTGCGAGTGGCGGAAGGGCACGAACTTGGCCTGTTCAACGCCATTGGTCCGGCACATCCGTTCACGATTGCCGAGATGCTCTACGGCGTGCGTGCGGTCACCACGCAGCCCACGCGATTCACCTGGGTGCCGTGGGAATTTCTCCAGCAACACCAGGTGCGCCCCTGGCGCGACATGACGGTGTGGCAGCCGCCGTATGGCCGCACCGCCGGTTACCAGCGCCGCAGCGCCGCGAAGGCGATTGCGAAAGGCCTCACATTTCGCCCGCACGCCGTGACCGCGAAGGACACGCTGGACTGGCACCTGAGTCGTCCGCCGGCGGAGCAGCAGGCGACCCTCGAGGGCAGGATCAATGGTATCGGGATGAAGCGCGAAGCCGAGGTCCTCGCCGCCTGGCATGCGCGCACGGGGGCGGGCTGATGCCACTCAACATCCTGATACTCGGCGGAACGGGATTCACTGGCCCGGAGCAAGTGGAGTATGCCACATCGCGCGGCCACAAGGTCACGCTGTTCAATCGCAACCGCACGAGGCCGGATTTCTTCAGGGGTCGCGTCGATCAGCTCATCGGTGACCTGAATTCCGATGTGAGTGCACTGAAGGGCAAGTCGTTTGACGTGGTGATCGACAACCCGACCACGCTTCCGGCGTGGGTGCGCAATGTTGCGGGCGAGCTGAAAGGACGGGTCGGCCACTACATCTTCATTTCCACCGAGTCGGTGTATGCAAGCAATGCCGAGCCGTTTGCCGACGAAACGGCCGCCATGCTGCCGCTGCCCGAGGGAATGGACCCGTACGCCGTGGCGCCGGCCGATGCGCGCCGGACCTACGGACCGCTCAAGGCGCACTCCGAGAAGGAGGTCGCCAAGCATTACCCGGACATCCATACGATCATCCGGCCTGGGCTGATCGTCGGTCCGCTCGATCAATCCGACCGCTTCACCTATTGGCCCTACCGAATCGACAAGGGCGGGGAGGTGCTCGCGCCCGGAACGCCAGACGATCCCGTGCAGATCATTGATTCGCGCGACCTGGCCGAGTGGACGATCCGGATGGCGGAAAAGAAAGTGTTTGGTACGTACAACGCACCAGGGCCCGAGCGTCCCCTTGGCATGCTGGAGATGCTGGCCGGCATCAAGGCGGTCACCACGGCGGGTGCACAGTTCACCTTTGTGCCGGAACCTTTTCTTACGGCGCAGGGCATTCGCGGATGGAGCCACATGCCCGTCTGGATGCCGCCGACGGGGCGCACCGCGGGCTTCACGCGCCGCGATAACAAGCGCGCGGTGGCCGCTGGGCTCACCTTTCGCCCATTGGCCGTGACGGCGAAAGAAACGCTGGATTGGCACAAGTCGCGTCCGGCCGAGCAGCGAGCGGTGCTGGACGAGGCGAGGTCGGTGGGCGTGACGGCCGCGCGCGAGGCCGAGATTCTCGCGCTCTGGCGCGCTTCCGCGAAGGGCGCGCCCTGAGCGACGCGGTACCGATGAAGCCCGAGGCGGACGGCGGTGCACTGTACCGCCTCCTCCGCCGCGCAATCGACGTGCGCGCGGATGAAGTGCGCGCCGTTGTCGTCTCATTCGTCTATTTCTACTTCGCGTTGGGCAGTTGGTTCGTGCTGCGCCCCATGCGCGACACCGTCGCGGCGTCGAGCGGGGCCACGCAACTCTCCTGGCTCTGGGTGGGGACGCTGAGCACCATGCTCGTGGCAAACGCGGCGTTCTCGGCGCTGGCGGTTCGCGTGGCGCCGCGGAAGATCGTGCCGTATGCCTATCACGGCATTGCGATCTCACTCGTCGTGTTCTACGGTGCGTTTCGAGCCTTTGGCACCGTCGAGGGGTCGACGGCGGACATCTGGCTCGGGCGCGCCTTCTACATCTGGACCAGTGTCTTCAATCTCTTCGTGGCCTCGCTCTTCTGGTCGTTCATGGCCGACGGGTTTCGCAGCGATCAAGCCAGGCGGCTCTTCGGGTTCATCGGTGTCGGCGGGACGCTCGGTTCGATCACCGGTTCGGCCGCCACAGCGGAGCTGACCTCGTGGCTGGGTCCGGCCAACCTGTTGCTGGTGAGCTGCATCCTGTTGGAGATCGCGGTCCTGGCGGCAATGCGGTTTCCCCACAACGCCAGCGGCGTCGCGTCGCCGCCGGTCGGCGATCTCGACGCGCGCCCCGCCGTCGCGCGCGCGAACGACACCCTGCGCGGCACGGCGTTGGGCGGAAGCGTGTGGGCCGGGTTTTCCCACACGGTCAAATCACCCTACCTGTTCGGCGTGGCGATCTTCCTGATGCTCTTCACGTTCGGTTCGAGCTTCCTCTACTTCGAACAGTCGGCGATTGTGGGCCAGACGTTCCCGGACCGCACGTCCCGCACGGTGGCGCTCGCGCAGATCGAGTTGGCCGTGCAGGTGCTCACCGTGCTCGTCCAGGTGTTCTTCACCGGGCGCATCATCCGCTGGTTCGGGATGGGCGTCGCGCTGGCGTTTCTTCCCGTGGTGTCGATGATTGGATTCGGAGCCCTCGGCATCACGTCCAGCTACGCGGCGATTGCCGCGTTCGTCATCGCGCGGCGGGCCGGCAACTTTGCGCTTACGAACCCGGCCATGGAGGTGCTGTTCACCGTTGTCCCGCGCGAGGACAAGTACAAGGCCAAGAGCTTCATCGAAACGTTTGTCTACCGGATGGGCGATCAGGCCGGGGCGTGGACGTTTGCAGGGCTCGCGGCGGTTGGCGTGAGCCTTACCACGACGGCGTGGATTGCGGTCCCAATCTCGCTCACATGGCTTGGAGTCGCGCTGTGGCTGGCTCGCCGGCACAATGAACTCGCCAGGGCCGGAACGCCTCGTGCGGACGGGGACGCGTAGCGTCGCGGCATCGCATTTCACCTCAACACCGGGGGTTGGAGATGGGCAAGAACTTCTTCATCGCGTGGATCGTCGGGTTCATCGTGTGGATGGGAGGTGACTTCGGCGTCCATGGTGGCTGGCTGGCCGGAGAGTATCGGGCGCTGGCATCGCTCTATCGCCCCGAGACCGAGCAGATGCAGTACATGCCGTGGATGCTGGGCGCTCACGTGATCATGGCCGGCGCAGTGGCCTGGATCTATGCACGCGGGCAGACCGCGGCGCCGTGGATGGGTCAGGGTGCGCGCTTCGGCATCGCCGCGGGGCTCCTCACGTCCGCGCCGTATCTCACGTACTACTCAATCCAGCCGCTGCCGATGGGGCTCGTGATGAGCCAGTTCGTCGGAAACCTGGCGGTCATGGTGCTGGTCGGCCTGGCCACGGCGTTCGTCCATCGAAACGCCAGGAGTTGAGCGCCAGAACACGGCCCCGGGGGGCGCCGCGCACGAGCGCGGCGCCCCTTTCATCTTTCTTGTCGCATGGACAACATCTGTCACTCTCTTGCCGGCGCTGCCATCGCGCATGCCGGGTTCGCCCGAAGGGTTCCGCGGGCCACACTACTCGGCGTGATCGCCGCCAACATTCCCGATGTTGACGCGCTCACCTACATCTGGGCCAGCCCTGCCACGGCCGTCGCGTTTCGGCGGGGATGGACGCACGGACTTCCGGCGCTTGTGCTCTGGACCGTGCTGCTCGCCTTCCTGTTTGCCGTGTGGCAGGCGCGGCGTCCCGTGGTCGTTGCAGATGCGCCGGCCGGGGAGGCACGATTCACCTGGCGTCACTTCATCGCGCTTGCGGCCATTGCGGTCGTCAGTCACCCGCTGCTCGACTGGATGAATTCGTACGGCGTCCGATTCCTGATGCCGCTGAGTGACCGCTGGTTCTACGGTGATACCCTGTTCATTGTCGACCCGCCACTGCTCGTGATATTCGGTCTCGGTTGGCTGGTGTCGTCCCGTGCGTTGCGCCGAGGCAGGCCGTGGTCTGCGGTACCGGCGCGCGCCGCGCTACTGTTGGCGCTGGTCTACATCGCAGCGATGAAAGGCATGAGCAGCGCGACCCGCCACACCGCTGCTGAGCGGTTCGGATACACGGCGCCCGGGCCACGCGATCTCATGGTCGTCCCGCTGCCGGTGACTTGGCTGACCCGCGAGGTGGTGATCAACAAGGGTGAAGTATACGGCTCATCACGCTGGCGGATGAACGGCTGGCGCGCGGAACTTGCCGGCGACCAATCCGCGATGGAGACCGGCGCGAGTCCAGCGGCCATAGCAGCGGTTCGCGAAACAGCTGACGGCGCAAAGTTCCTCGGCTGGTCGCGCTTCCCGTATTTCGTTCCGGAGCCGGCGAACGGAACGATCTTTGTCGGTGACTCGCGGTACTCATCTGGCACGACGGAGTCGTGGGCCGGCATCCGTGTACCTCTCACCGCGCCCGAACCCCCTCGGCGTTAGTTTTCCAGAATGTCGCTCGCGCTCGCCCGGAAGTACCGCCCCCGCCGATTTGCGGATGTCGCGGTGCAGACCCACGTGGCGACGACCCTGAGGAGTGCGGTGGAGCACGACCGCGTGGCCAACGCTTATCTCTTCTGCGGGCCGCGCGGCACCGGAAAGACCACGCTCGCGCGCGTGCTCGCGATGTCGCTGAACTGCGAGAACCGGCGCACGGACCGCGAGCCCTGCGGCGCCTGCGCGAGTTGCGACCGCATCTGGGCCGGTTCTGCGTCGCTCGATGTGGTGGAAATCGATGCCGCCAGCAATCGCGGTGTCGATGACGCACGCGACCTCCGCGAGCGCGCGATGTACGCCCCTACCGGCGACGACCGGTACAAGGTGTACATCATCGATGAAGCGCATATGCTGACAAAGGAGGCGTGGAACGCTCTCCTGAAAATCATCGAGGAACCGCCGCCGCGGGTCGTCTTTGCGTTTGCCACCACCGAACCGCAGAAAATCGCGACTGCGGCGGCACCGATCCTGTCGCGGGTGCAGCGTTTTGACCTCCGACGCATGGGGCCGGCGGACGTACGCGAGCGACTGAACGTCATCCTTGCAGCCGAGAAGGTCACGGCGGAACCGGACGCGCTGGCCATGATCGCGCGCGCCGCGGATGGCTCCATGCGCGATGCGCTTTCGCTCACCGATCAGGTACTTTCGCTCGGCACGGGTGCAGTCACGGCACAGCTCGTGCGAGACACGCTTGGGCTGGTGCACGATGACGAAATTCTCGCGCTGCTCGAGCTCATCGCGGAGCACCGCGCCGGGGAGATTTTCACCGCCACGGGCAGGTTGGCCGAGGAGGGCGCCGACTTTGGCCTGCTACTCTCCGGTGTGATGGATGCCTTGCGCGCAGAGCTGGCGATTTCGTTGGGCGCGACCGTGACAGACGTCTCTGAGCAGGTCCGGGTGGCGCTGGAGGCGGCCAAGGGGCGCCACTCGCCGGCAGATCTCCTGCGCATGTTGAGTATCGGGGTCGAATTGGAACCCCACTTCCGGCGCAGCGGTCAGCAGCAGCTGCTCTTCGAGACGTTCCTGGTGCGGTTGGCACTGCTGGAGCGCACGCTTGACCTGGAGACGGTGGTTCGTGGCATTGCGTCGGGCGGCACGATTCCGCAGATCCCGGCTCCGCAGCGCGCGGCGGTAGCTGCCGGGCAGGCGCCGGGGCGGGTTTCCGAGCGACCAGAACGGCCAGAACGGCCGC
>JARIET010000147.1 GCA_031127185.1 Gemmatimonadota bacterium
GACCTGCACTTTGAGCGGCACCACGCTGGTGTGCCGACTATTGACCCCGAGAAGCACACGCTGCTTGTCCACGGGCTCTGCGACCGACCGTCGGTGTTCACGCTCGCGGACCTGAAGCGCTTTCCGTACGTCTCGCGCATTCACTTTGTCGAATGCGCAGGCAATGGCCGTGCGGTGTTTCGCGACCCTAAGAAAGAGGATGTCACGCCGCAGCGCGCGGCGGGGATGTCGTCCAACTCCGAGTGGATCGGTGTGCCGCTCCGTGTGCTATTCGACGAGGTCGGTGCGAAGCGCGAAGCCGCCTGGTTCCTCGCGGAGGGGGGCGATGCGTCGGTGCTGGCGCGCAGTGTTCCGATGTCCAAAGCATTTGACGACGCGATGGTGGTGTGGGCGCAGAACGGCGAGCCCATCCGTCCCGCTCAGGGTTACCCAATGCGCCTGCTGCTGCCGGGTTGGGAAGGGAACGCCAACGTGAAGTGGCTCCGACGCCTCGAGCTTGGTACAGAGCCCTGGATGACGCGATGGGAGACGTCGAAGTACACCGACCCGCTTGCCAACGGCACCGCGCGCCAGTTCAGCTTTGAGCTCGACGCGCGGTCGGTCATTACCTCGCCCGCGCATCCCGCGACGGTGGTGAAGGGATGGCAGAACATTTCGGGGCTCGCCTGGTCGGGGCGCGGCAAGATTGAGCGCGTGGAAGTCAGCACCGACAGTGGAAAGAGCTGGGTGGACGCGCTGTTGCATCCACCGCTGCTGCCCAAGGCCTACACGCGATTCTCGATTCCGTGGTCGTGGGACGGCACGCCCACCACGCTGCTGTCGCGCGCGACCGACGATACGGGCTACGTCCAGCCCACGCGCGAGCGGATTGTGGCGGTGCGCGGCGCCGGGACCGACTACCACATGAACCAGATCATGGGTTGGCGGGTGGCAGGGGATGGAAGGTGCTTCTTCTTTGGGGAGACGTGATGCCCCGCGAGTTGCGAGTTGAGAGGCTGGAGTTGGGAGTCTCCGGTTGGGAGTTGAGAGTTGGGAGTTGGGGGCGATGGGTGAGTATGGGCGCGCTCGGCTTCCTGGTGAGTGCGTGCGGCGGCGGGACCCGAGCAGAGACGGGTGAGCCCCCGGCGTCGGGGCGCTACGACATCGGACGGACGGCAACCCCGGCGGAGGTTGCGGCGCTGGATATCGATATCGGTCCGTCTGGCGTGGAGCTCCCGGCGGGTAGAGGGACCGTCGGCGAAGGCGCCAAGGTGTATGGGGCCAAGTGTGCCAATTGTCACGGCGTCCGCGGAGAAGGGATGCTGCCCCCGTATCCAAAACTTGTCGGCAGAGAGCCGCGAGAGG
Source organism: Gemmatimonadota bacterium (assembly GCA_031127185.1). Taxonomy (GTDB): domain Bacteria; phylum Gemmatimonadota; class Gemmatimonadetes; order Gemmatimonadales; family Gemmatimonadaceae; genus Fen-1231. Next base: position 1,345 of record JARIET010000147.1, read on the forward strand.
GGTTCCCGTTCGGGCGTGACCCGAAAGCCGAGAAGACGATCGGCAACTACTGGCCCCATGCCACGACGCTGTTTGACTATGTGCGCCGTGCCATGCCGTTCCTCACTCCGGGCTCGCTGACGAACGACGAGGTGTACGCGGTGACGGCCTGGTTGCTGGCCCAGAACGAGGTCATCGGCGCCGACGTGACGCTCGACGCGGACGCGCTCAGGGCGGTGAAGATGCCTGCCCACGGGCGATTCGTCGTGGATGACCGCAAGGGCGGAGCCGAAGTCCGGTAGATTCGACCCGGTTGGCGTTGACCCAACTCCTTCGTGTGGCTAAACTTAAAGGCTGTTTTCGATTTGCCCGAAGTCGCCACCCACAGGACGTTTTGCAATGGCATTTCCCGCCACACAGATCCGCCGCGGCATGGTCATCGTCTTCGAAGGCGCGCCGTGCCGCGTCATCGAATTCCGGCATCACACGCCGGGCAACCTGCGCGCGATGATCCAGACCAAGTTGAAGAACATCCGCAATGGATCAAGCTTCGAGCACCGTTTCCGCGCCGCAGATACCATCGAAAAAGCGGACATGGAGACGCACGAACTGGAGTTCATGTACCAGGGTGGAGACACGTACCACTTCATGAACACCGAGAACTACGATCAGCTGGAAATGGATACGGAAACGCTCGGCGACAACGCGCCGTGGATGCAGCCGGGAATGAAGATCCTGGCTGAGTACTACGACGGTCGGCCGATCGGCATCCAGCTGCCGCAGTACCTGGCGCTGGAGATCGTGGATACGGCGCCGGTCATGAAGACGGCGACGAAGACGGCGTCCACCAAGCCGGCCAAGCTGGAAAACGGGGTCACGATCAACGTGCCGGAGTTCATTGCCACCGGCGAACGGGTTCGGGTGAACCCGGCCACACAGGAATACCTGGATCGGGCCAAGGACTGATTGAAAGCAACAGGGCCGGAGGGTTAGCTTTCCGGCCCGACAATTGAACACATGGTGGCTGTAGCTCAACTGGTTAGAGCACCGGTCTGTGGCACCGGGGGTTGGGGGTTCAAGTCCCCTCAGTCACCCTAGAGGCTGATCAGAGTTGGGAGTGGAGAGTTGAGAGAAAGGGGGGACAGCGGGCTTCACGCCCTCTCAACACCAGCCTCTCAACTCTCAACAGCCCCGTTTAGGTCCGTAGCTCAATTGGCAGAGCACCGGTCTCCAAAACCGGGGGTTGCAGGTTCGATTCCTGCCGGGCCTGTTGGATTGGATGCACGAACGTCAGGGCCGGTGTTTCATGGCGCTATCGTCTATCGGCTAGGACGGGACCCTCTCAAGGTCCAAAGACGGGTTCGATTCCCGTTAGCGCTACTGCAGGTGTGTTGGGCAGGACCGGATGATGGAATGGCCCCATCGTCTATCGGCTAGGACGGCACCCTTTCACGGTGCAGAGACGGGTTCGATTCCCGTTGGGGCTATGCGGGATTCGGTACCGAGGCCTTCACGGGCTGAGGCAGGTGAAGTGGGGGGCGTAGCTCAGCTTGGTTAGAGCACTGGACTGTCACTCCAGAGGTCGCGGGTTCGAGCCCCGTCGCTCCCGTAGGTGGTACGCAGGTGCAACAGAAGGGATTGCCCTGATGGTGAAACTGGTAGACACGCCATCTTGAGGGGGTGGTGCCGAAAGGCGTCTCGGTTCGAATCCGAGTCAGGGCATGCGAGGAGCAGTTTAGAGCTGAGCGTTCAGGGGTCAGGGTTTAGGTGTGGGATGTGGGTTGTGAGATGCGTGGCCTCGCTTCGCTCCACTCTCAACGCTCAACTCTTCCCCGGCTCTGATCTCCGCTCCCTGAACTCTGAACTGCAGTATCGCCACAGTAGCTCAGTGGTAGAGCACTCGATTCGTAATCGAGCGGTCGTCGGTTCAATCCCGACCTGTGGCTCTTGGCGCGTGCCCTCAGCCTGCGGCGCGCGCCCGCGGTGATGCCCACTGCCGCGTGCATAGCCGCGGGGTGTGGTGCCCCTGATTCCGCGCTGGAATTCGCCGCCCGCGCGGCCTACACTCCCACTGGTGAAGCCGCAGGCACCCGCACAACAGCTGACGCTGGTCGAGCGCGCAACATCGCGCTGGATCTCCAGCGCCAATCCCCGGCATCCCATCACGCTGGTCGTCTGCACGGGGATGATCCTGGTGGCAGACGTGCTGGGCGCGGAAATAGACGTCCGCACGTACCTGGTGATGGGGCTGTGGGTGGTCGAAGCCTGGTTCGCCGGTTGGTGGTGTGCGGCGCCCGCCGATTTTTCCGTGCGCCTGCAGCGCTACGCGCTCGGCGTGATTGGCGATGTGCTCTTCCTTGCCGTGGTCTTCGTGTTTCTCGACGGCGCCCAGTCGCTTGGTGTGAGCTTCTTCGCATTGATGGTGGTGGCGGCGAGCTCGGTTCTGCCGCGGCGCTGGGCGCTGGCGGTCGGCGCCGTGTCACTCGCATCGTTCGCCGCACTCGTGGCCTTCGACGTGTACGGGCCGCACGAGATCTCGTCACCGCTCGGGCTGCCGCCGGTCACGGGAAACAACTCGTATTTTTTCGCCAGTGTCGGTGCAGCGGCCGTGCTCCTCTTCCTGCTGCTCCGGACATACGCGCAGGTGATGGGCGCGATGCAGGAAGCGGAGTCGCGGCACCAGGCGGTGATTCGCACGGCGGCAGACGCGATCCTGATTTTCGATGCCGATGGCCACATCGTCGAGGTGAATGCGTCGGTGCTCGAGCACACCAAGTACAGCTGGGATGAGCTGAAGGCGATGCCGAACAGCAATCTCTTCCTGGCCGAGGACTGGCCGACGGCGTATGCAGCGTTCGCCCGGACGCTCAAGGGCGAATCGACGCAGTTCGAAGCGCGTATCGTGCTCAAGTCAACGGAAATCCGCTGGGCGGAGATCTGGACGTCGGCGATCCCGATGGACGGGCGCTACGGTGTGGTGGCGGTGGCGCGCGACATTACGGAACGGCGTCGCGCCTCGGAACAGCTTCGGGACAACGACGCCAAGCTGGGGCTCGTGCTTGACGCGCTCAACAGCGGGTTCTACACGATCGACCGCCAGCAAACCGTGACGAGTGTGCGCGGCAAGGGCTCAACGTCCGGGTCGGCACTTGTGGGCCGCGGCATCGCATCGGTCGCGCCATCGCCCGATGAAGCGGTGGTGCAGCGGGAGCAGCATGCGCGCGCACTTGGCGGTGAGGTGGTGACCTGGGTCTGGCCAGTGGGATCGGGACGATGGGTCCGCTCGCACGTGGCGCCGATTCGGAACGAGGCAGGTGACGTCATCGGGGCGGCAGGGTTCTGGCGCGACGAGACCGCGATTGTGCGCGCTCGCGATGAACAGGACGCGCGGTGGAACCGGTTTCGGTCGAGCGGCGGGACGGCGTCGCAGGACGAGTAGGTGCCGCGCGTGGCGCCCGCTGCATTCCCAATGGCATCGCCAGTCGCGCGCGGGTAGTTTTCAGGAGTTGCGGGCGTAATTCAGTTGGTAGAATGCCAGCTTCCCAAGCTGGACGTCGCCGGTTCGAGTCCGGTCGCCCGCTCTTTCCGAACTGGACGGTTGCAATGCAGACGGTAACACTCGTCATCACCGGCATGAGCTGCGGGCACTGCGTGGGAGCGGTGCGCAGCGCGCTCAGCGGACTCAAGGGCGTCGAGGTACAGGACGTCACCATCGGGAAGGCCACGGTCACGATCGATCCGGCTGTGGTGACCCACGAAGCGTTGGTCGACGCGGTCGAAGATCAGGGGTACGCGGTCAGTCGATGACTGACGCGCCGACCTCACGGAACGTCGCGCCCAAAGCTGCGATCACGGCCCCGGCAATCACGGGCTGGATCGCCGATTCGGCCAAGCGCCATAGCATTACCCTGCTGGCAACAACGGTGATCATCGGCGTCGCCGACCTCCTGGGCGCCGCCGTCGATTCCCGTACGTATGGTGTACTCGCCGCGTGGTTGGCGGCGACCTGGCTGGCAGCGCCGTGGGCCGCGCGACCGGCGACACATGCCGCGCGGTTACGTCGGTATGCGGCCACGCTCGTCATGGATGTGCTGATCCTCGGCGTCATCTACTATCTCATCGACGGAGCGCAGTACCTCGGCGTGGTCTTCTTCGCGCACATGGCGCTCATTGCGAGCGCCACGTTGCCGCGTCGCTGGGCGGTTGGCATCGCCGCGTTGATCATCTGCGTGTACGCAACGTTGGTCCTCCTGGTCACCAACGGGCTCGGCCTGCAGGCGTCTCCGATCGGCGCAGCTTCCATGGCAGGCAACCAGCTTTTCGCCGTGGCGGCGATCGCGTCGGCTGTAGGGATGGTGCTCCTGCTGATGCACCTCCAGTCGCGACTGGTGAAATCGATTCGCGATGCCGAGTCACGATACGTCACGCTGGTCCAGTCGGCGTCGGACATGGTGATGACGTTCGATCAGGACGGACGATTTCTTGACGCCAATCCGGCGACGCTGCAGCAGTCGGGATATTCGTGGGACGACCTGAAGCGACTGCCGACCATGACGTTCTTCAACCAGGCGGAGTGGCCGTCCGTCGTTGACACGTTCCGCAAGACCATTGGGGGCGAATCGCAGCGTCTGGAGGTGCGATATATCCGCGCCGACGGGTCCGAGCGGTGGGTGGAGGGCGCTTCATCGCCGTTGACGGTCGATGACCGGCCGGCCGTGGTGTTGATTGCCCGCGATGTCACGGACGCGAGGCGCCAGGCTGACGCGCTGAGGCAGAAAGACGCACTCCTGGAAATGGTGCTGGAGGCGCTGGGTGCCGGATTTGTGGCGTTCGACCGTGAGCATCGCATCACGGCGGCCATCGGCGAGTGGGCCCGCCGACGCGAAGCGAAGGGCGAGGTATTGCTCGGACGGGACGTGCGGACGCTGCCCGGAGCGGCGGAGGCTGTCGGTGGCGCCGATGGCCTTGAGTGTCAGGTCCTTGACGGCGTCTCCAGCTCGGTGCGCTGGCGGCTTTCCACGAAGCGCGGCGAACGGATGATGCGCACCCACCTGGTGCCGCTCCGCGTTGGCCGGGGCGCCACCGTGATTGGCGGTGCAGGCCTCTGGGTTGACGAGACCGACCTGGTGCGCGCGGAGCAGGAGCGCGAACAGCTCCGTGAGCGGATGGCCGACATGGACCGCATGGAATCGCTGGGCAAACTGGTCTCCGGCGTCGCGCACGAGTTGAACAATCCGCTCGCCGCGATCCTGAATTTTGTGGAGGACCTGCTCGCCGACACGCAGTCACCCGACCAACGACTTGGCCTTGAAGTGATTCAGGCGCAGGCGCTGCGATCGCGGACCATCGTGCGCGACCTTTTGACGTACGTGCGGCGCGACATCGCGCGGCCGCGGGCGTTGGTGACGCCAGGCCCGGTGCTGGACACGCTCGCGCGCGCCATGCGGCCGGGATTTGCCACGCAATCCGTCAACTTCAGCGTGGAAATCGCCGACGCGGCAACGCCGTTGATGCTTGATCGGACCGGGTTCGAGCAGGTGGTGACGAATCTCCTGACGAATGCCGCTCATGCGGCAGGGTCGGGCGGGAGCATTCGGCTGTCGAGCCGCGTGCGGCACGAACAGTTCGAGGTGATCGTCGAGGACAATGGAGCCGGGATCACGTCGGATGCGGCGAGTCGGATGTTCGAGCCGTTCTTCACGACCAAGCCGACAGGGCAGGGTGTGGGGCTCGGACTCTCGGTGTCCGCGGGCATCGTTCGCGCGCATGGCGGTACGCTTGTCGGTGAGAACCGCCCGGCGACGGCGGGAGGTGGCGCGCGTTTCGTCTTGCGGATCCCGATTGACTCGGCCGCTGCCGAGCTGGCGGCTGCCGGGCAAACGCCGCCGGGTGGATGGCCCGCGCTTCCGCTGGCCACTCA